>NZ_JBEYFS010000166.1:0-28134 GCF_040634475.1 Streptomyces sp. NPDC007095 | reverse complement strand
AGGGCCTGTGCCCGGCACGCCGAGAGCACGCACCTGACGCCGCAGGGCCCGCCCTCCGGGCGGACGACGGGAATTTGACGACAGGACCTAGGCCGCTTCCGTCTCCGCCGCCAGCGCGATCTCGTGCAGCTTCCTCAGGCGTTCGCGGCTCTGCTCGTCCGTGGGGGCGTACGTCACCATGCGGGCGCCCATGTCGGGAGCGAGCCACAGGTCGGTGTGGTCGACGGTGAGCAGCCCGACGTACGGGTTCAGGAACTGCTTGGTCTTGCTGCGCGAGCCGCCGTACACCTCGTACCGCTCCCAGATCTCACGGAACTCCGCCGACTCCGTCCGCAGCCGCTTGACCAGCAGCTTCCAGGCAGGCTCGCCGAGGTGGCCGGCCATTGAGCCGCGCAGCTTGGCGGCCATCACGCGCATGGTCTCGTCGAGGAGCACGATCGACTCGCGCCACTCCGGGTGGGTGTAGGCGAGGATCATGCAGTTGCGGTCCTCGGGCGGTACGGCGTCGAGGTCGCGCATCATCAGCCGGGCGTACGTGCGGTTGTACGCCAGGATGTCGTAGCGGCTGTTCTGGATGCAGGCCGGGACCGGCTCCAACTGGGACAGCACCTCGAGCAGGGCCGGAGTGAGGGTCGGGCACGGCGCGGCGGGCGTGGGGTCGACGGCTCCGGCCAGCCGGAAGAGGTGGGCGCGCTCGCTGGAGTCGAGCAGCAGGGTGCGGGCCAGGGCGTCGAGGACCTGTTCGGAGACCTGGATGTCACGGGCCTGTTCGAGCCAGGTGTACCAGGTGACGCCGACGGCGGAGAGCTGCGCGACCTCCTCGCGGCGCAGGCCCGGCGTGCGCCGGCGGTGGCCGCGGGGCAGTCCGACCTGCTCCGGCGTGATGCGCTCACGGCGGTTGCGCAGGAAGGTGGCGAGCTCGTGGCGCCGGATCTCGCTGCCGCGGGGGGCGACGGTGCCGTGCGGCTCGGGGTCCACCGGCCGGGGAGAGGTCACGGACACCGCCCGCTGAGCAGGGTCGTTGGTCTCCACCGGCCGGGGAGCGGTGCTCTCCTGCGTCATCGTCGTCATGCCTCCAGCCTGCCGTTCGCCGGAACCTGTTGCCAGGTAGTGCTTCTACCAGGATAAGGACACTCTGGTACCAGTCTGAGGTCAGGAGAAGTCTGGAGGACGTGACCGAAACCGGAACTCTCAGGACTCCAGTCCGCTCGCCCTCCGCGGCACCCGTGCTCAGCGGCCTCGGCCTCTTCACCGTGCTGCTCGGAGCGGCACTGCCCCTCATCGACTTCTTCATCGTCAACGTAGCCCTCCCGACCATCGGCCGGGACCTGAACGCGAGCGAAGCCGTCCTCGAACTCGTCGTCGCCGGGTACGGAGTCGCGTACGCCGTCCTGCTCGTCCTCGGCGGCCGTCTCGGCGACCTCTTCGGGCGACGCCAGTTCTTCCTCGGCGGCATGGCGGCCTTCGGCCTGACCTCCCTGGCGTGCGGGCTCGCGCCCAGCGCCTGGACGCTGGTGGCGGCGCGCGTCGCCCAGGGCGCGGCGTCCGCGGCGATGCTGCCGCAGGTGCTCGCCACCATCCAGGCGGCGACGGCGGGCCCGCGCCGCGCCAAGGCCATGGGCCTGTACGGGGCCACGGCCGGTCTGTCCATGGTGGCCGGGCAGATACTCGGCGGCCTCCTCGTCGCGGCGGACATCGCGGGCACCGGCTGGCGCGCGGTGTTCCTCGTGAACGTGCCCGTCGTGATCCTCGGCCTGATCCTGGCCACGCGCGCCGTCCCCGAGACGCGCTCGCAGCACCCGGAGCCGATCGACACCCCCGGCACGGTGCTGCTCGCCGTGTCCCTTCTCGCGCTCCTCGCCCCGCTCACCGAGGGCAGGGCGGCGGGCTGGCCCCTGTGGACCTGGCTGTCGCTGGCGCTGTTCCCCCTCGCGGCGGCGACCTTCTACTTCGTCGAGCGCCGGGAGGACCGCGAGGGCCGTACGCCCCTGGTGCCTCCGAGCCTGTTCGCGCTGACCTCGCTCCGCCGGGGCCTGATCATGATCGTGCCGTTCTCGATCGGCTTCAGCGGCTTCATGTTCGTGATCGCGGTGGCGCTGCAGCGGGGTGCGGGCCTCGGCCCGGTCCCGGCGGGCCTGGCCCTGGCACCGATGGCCGTGGTCTTCTTCGTCGTCTCCCTCTGCGGCCCCCGGCTGATCGCCCGCTACGGCACCCGGATCGTCACGGCGGGCGGGCTGATCCAGGCGGTGGGCGTGGCCCTCATCGCGCTGGCCGCCTGGCGGTCCTGGCCCGACCTGGGTGTGTGGCAACTGCTGCCGGGCGCGGCGGTCGCGGGCGCGGGCCAGGCACTCCAGCTCCCCGTCCTCATCCGGATCATCCTCTCCGAGGTGCCGTCCGCGCGGGCCGGCGTCGGCAGCGGGGTCATGGCCACCACCCAGCAGTCGGCCCTCGCCATCGGCGTCGCCACCCTGGGCACCCTCTTCCTGTCCCTCGCCTCGAGCAACGGCATGCGGGACGCCCTCGTCACCACCCTCCTGGTCCAACTGGCGGGCGTGGCCCTGACGACGGCCCTGAGCCTGCGACTGCCGCGCACGATCAGCTGAGCGGTGGGAGCAGTTGAAGCATCCGCTTCATGACGGGGACGGGCAGGGCCGCGGGCTCCGCGGTGTCGGGGTCGCGCAGCAGCCGGACGATGACCCGAGCGGGAAGCCGCGCGTGCCAGAAGGCCGCCTGGCGTATGTGGCCGTGCGGGTCGTCCAGCAGCCGTACCGCCGACGCCGCCGTCAGCCGCGGGTCCTTCGCGGCGCGGTATCTGACCTCCTCGTCCGGGTCCCGGCTGAACCGCTCCACCAGTTCGGGCGTGGACTCCGGGTCGTCCAGGGCCAGTTGGCGCATCCGCGGGTTCGGGTCGTCGGCGTGGCGGAGGAGGTCGTGGCGGGGGAAGTTCGGGTGGCCGTGCGGGCGGTCGGGGGCGCTGAGGCTCCCGGTCCACCACTGCCACACCCGCAGCAGCATGTCGGCGGGCGCGTCGTCGCAGGACTCGGCGAGGAAGAGCTGCACGACACGGTCCTCGTCCCGGGCGAGGAGTTCCACGACGTCCGGCGGAAGGCGCTTGGCGCGGGCGACGCTGCGGCGTACGAGGGGGTGGGCGGAGGCGGCCAGGCGGCGCAGGGCGGCGGGGTCGTCGTGCAGGTCCGTGACCCAGTCGAGCGGATAGTGGTGCAGGCGCGGATCGAAGTCGATGTCGATGCCGGCTCGTTGTTCCTCGGTGAGGTCGGGTCGCTTGGAGACCGCGAAGCGGACGGACTCGTCCTGGTCCCGGCCGAGGAGGGCCACCAGGTCCGGGTCGAGACCCGGGCTGCCCGCGAGGGAACGGCGCAGGACGGGATCGCCGTGGTGGGACAGGTGTTCGACGAGGTCGCGCTCCAGACGGCAGGTCTTCACGGCACGGTCCTGGCCCCCCGTAGGCGGTGTCGGAGGCGAAGTCGGCGGCGAGGAAGACGGACCGGGGCATCGGATGGTCCTGGTGGTGCCGGAGCAGGGCCTCCGCACGGACCTTGCCGCTGGGGTCACCGAGCAGCTTGTGCCGGGTCTCGTTCGGGAGGTGGGGCCAGGCGCGTCGGCAGGCCGCGGCCTGTACCGTCCACTCGGGGTCGGCGGCCAGCACGGTCAGCAAGTGCGCGGACAGCCCGGACAGGCGGGCGGTCTCCGCACGGACCCGGGCGGACGGATCCACGGCGAGCCGCTCGCAGGCGGGTCCGGCGAGCTCGACGCGCCGGTCCGCCGCGAGCATGGTGAGGATCCACCGGTGCCGCTCGTTCTGCTCGGCGAGGATCAGGCGGGTCCATTGATCGGCCGTGATGTTCGGCTGAGCCTCGGCCAACTGCGCCCGTATCTGCCAGTCCGGGTGAACCATGGCGGCCTCCACGACCGCCGTCGGCATCGCGCTGTACTTGAGGTAGGTGGACCGGCCCTGTAGACCGGCGCGCAGGTCATCGGGGGTGGCCGGGTTGAGCGCCAGCCCGTCCGCCCATGACGTGAGGAGCCGCTCCGAAGGGTCCAGCCCCTCGAACGCCGACTCCCAGGCAGCGGCCCGCTCTTGAGGAGTCTCCCGGGCCGTCGCCCGCGCGGCCGCCTCCCGCCGCTCCTGCATCCGGTCCACGACGACGAGCCGGATCCCGTCGTCCTCGGATGTCGTACCCAGCAGGCTGTCGCCATCTAGGGAGAGCGCGACGAACTTCGGCTCGCCGGGCCGTTCGCCCAGCACTCCGGCGAGGTCCCACCGGTCGGTGAGCCGGACCGGCGTCCAGTCCCAGGGCGCGCTGCCCGTGCGGTGGCCTGCGACATCGATGAGGAAGACACCGTCCTCGTCCAGGACCCCGCCCGCGACCGCCAGACGGTGCCACTGCGCGTTGAACTCGCCGATCGGGTCCGCCCGGGCACCGGCCACGCTCACCACCCGCTCCGCGTCACCCGGGACAACCACACGCCACGCGAACCGGGGCGACGGCACCTCCTGAACCCGCCGCTCCCCGACGACTTCCAGCCCCGCCCGCCGCAACAGCTCCCCGAGCTCGGCTGTCCCACGCGTCATGAATACGACTCCTCAGCGACGGAAGTGACGGACCAGGCAGAAGGGATGTCCTGCCGGATCGGCGTAGATGTGCCAGCCCCGCCCGTCGGAGACGTCGAGCGGCGTCGCGCCCAGAGCCAGGACCTGTTCCCGCGCTCGGTCCAGGTCGGGGACGCCGAAGTCCAGGTGGAACTGCTGGGGGCGGGCGGGATCGGGCCACTGTGGAGGCCGGTACGCCGTGGCCGGCACGCGCTGGAAGGCGAGCACGAGACCGGACGGCGTGTGCAGCGTCGACCAGGCCTCGTCGAGTGCCCAGCGCCGGTCCGGCCGGTTGACGGTACCGCCGAGCAAGTCCTCGTAGAACTCGGCGAGTCGGAGCGGATCGGGACAGTCCAGCACCACGCACTGCAGTTCGGCGATCACGTGCCGATCCTAGGTCAGCTCCCAGGGCGGGCGAGTGGGGCGGCCAGGGTCTCCGGCTGGTGGGCGCGGCGTAGGGCGTTCGCGACGAAGCCGTTCGCCTTCAGTTCCTCGACGAGGTCGTGGAGGAAGCGCACGGTCTCGGGGTGGCGGGTCCTCGTCGTGCCGACCGCTTGGCTGATCTGCATGAACCGGTCCTCGATCAGGCGGAGTTCGGGGTGTGCCGCGACGAACTCGGTCATCGGCTGCCTGATCCCTGCCGCAACCTCCAGCCCCTCGGCCCGAAACGCCTCGACCCCGTCCTCCCCGCGCACCACGCTCGCGTGCCGAAGCGTGCGGGAGAGAAAGAGGTCGTAGGCGGACCCGCGTTTCACACCGATCCGTACGCCGGGACGGTCGACCTCGGCGACGGTCGTCAGGTCCGAGTCGCGGGGGACGGCGTACACGCCCTCGATCACGACGTACGGCGCCGTGAACGCGACCTCGGCCTCCCGCGCGGGCTCGACGGCCAGGAAGCAGAGGTCGGCACGGCCCTCCGCCATCGCCTCGTACGACTTGCGGGCCGCGTCGAAGCAGAGGAGTTCCACGGGGACGTCGAGGCGGGCGGCGATCTCCCGAGCGAGGTCGACGGTGATGCCGGCCGGGGCCGTCGGTGTGCCCTGGGCCAGCACGGGATTGCCCAGGTTGATCGAGGCCCGCAGGGTGCCGTGGGGCGCGAGATCCTTGGCGATGGCGGGAGTTCCGGTCGTCATGAGCGGAGTCTAGATCGAGGGCGGTGCGGCAGTGCGGAGGGTGGACGGGCGGAAACGGATCGTGATCGCGTACGACCACGCGGTGAACTCGGGGCCGAAGAACCCCCGTTGATCTTCCTGATGCTGCACACTCCTTGCTGCAAAAACCTTGCCGCCAACGCCTTCCCGCGTGAGCGGAGCGGTAACACCTGGAGGTGTCATGCTGCAGATCAACACGAGCAAGGTAAGCCGCTGGGACCAGCACGGCCGCGAGCACGTCGTCCACGTCCAGCGCGCCGGTGTACAGCGCACGATCAGATGCGACACCTGCGGCTGGCGCAAGGGCGCGCAGTTCCTGCCGTGGCTGAAGGCGGAGGAACACCTCGCCGAGGCGCATCAGGCGACGGTGGACCCGACGGAGGGATAGTCCTCCGCCGGGTCCACCGGTTCGCCGGAACCACCGCTCCGTCGGGAACACCGGTTCGCCGGGAACACCGGTTCGCCGGGGCCGTGGATTCAGTCGATTCGGCGGCGCAGTCCGCGCAGGACGAGGGTGACGAGCGTCGAGAACTCGGCCTCGATGCCCGGCTGTTCCCACGCGTGGGCGTAGGCGGGGTCGTGGAAACGGTTCGTGGCGTGGAAGACGGCGCGGGCCGTCGCGACGGAGTCGCCGTCCACGGTCATGAAGTCGCCCTCCACCACGCCGCGATGAATGATGTCCGAGAGCTGGTCGACCAGCTCGGCGACGTGCTCCTCGACCACGGCGCTCGCCTCGTCGAGCAGCACCGAGTAGGTGGCGAACAGCTCGGGATCGTCGCCCGCCTTGTGCCGCTTGGCGGTGAACAGCGTGGCCAGCCAGTGTTCGAGCGCCTCCGGGGGTGGCGAGGACGAGGGCCTGGCGATCTCCGCGAGTATCTGCGACGTACGGTCCAGCCAGCGCTTCGTGACCGCCTCCCGCAGCGCCGCCTTCGTACGGAAGTGACGGTAGACGCTGCCGTGGCTGACGCCGAGCGCGCGGGCCACGTCCACCACGGTGGCCTTCGCGGGGCCGTGGCGGCGCAGCACCTCCTCGGTCGCCTCGAGGATGCGCTCGGCGGTCAGTGCTTCGGTGGTCGGTGCCATGTCGAAAACCGTACCTGGCGGCACTGTCAGCGGTCGGTGCCGAGATGCGACATCTGCGCCGCCGGGTAGCGGTCGCCCGCGGCGGCGTCCGCCGGCACGGCCTGCTCGATCGCGGCGAGGTCGGCGTCGTCGAGCGTGACGTCCAGCGCGCCGAGCGCCTCCGTCAGCCGCTCCCGGGTCCGCGCACCGACGAGCGGCACGATGTCCTCGCCCCTCGACAGCACCCACGCGATCGCGATCTGCGCCACGCTGACGCCCTTCTGCTCCGCGATCTTCCGCAGCGCCTCGACGAGGGAGAGGTTGTGCTGGAGGTTCTCGCCCTGGAAGCGGGGGCTCATGGAACGGAAGTCGGTCGGGGCCAGCTGCCGGTCGGCCGTGAAGTGGCCGGAGATCAGCCCGCGGGACAGCACGCCGTACGCGGTGATCCCGATGCCCAGCTCACGGGTGGTCGGCAGGACCTCGTCCTCGATGCCGCGCGAGATCAGCGAATACTCGATCTGGAGATCGGAGATGGGGGCGGTGGCGGCGGCCCGTCGGATGGTGTCGGCGCCGACCTCGCTCAGGCCGATGTGCCTGACGTGCCCTTTCTCCACGAGCTCGGCGATCGCGCCGACCGTCTCCTCGATCGGGACGTTCGGGTCGAGCCGCGCGATCCGGTACACGTCGATGTGATCGACACCGAGGCGCTGCAGCGAGTACGCGGCGAAGTTCCGCACTGCGGCGGGGCGGCCGTCGTATCCGGACCAGCCGCCGTCCGGGTCACGCAGGGCGCCGAACTTGACGCTGGTCAGCGCCTGCTCGCGCAGGGCCGCCGGGGCCGCGCGCAGGGCCTCGCCGATCAGCATCTCGTTGTGGCCCATGGCGTAGAAGTCGCCGGTGTCGAGGAGCGTCACGCCCGCCTCGAGGGCGGCGTGGATGGTCGCGATCGACTCGGCCCGGTCCGCCTCACCGTAGAGCGCGGACATGCCCATGCAGCCGAGGCCGAGGGCGGAGACCTGGGGGCCGGTGGTTCCGAGGGGGCGGGTTTGCATGAGGACTCCCTGGTGTCGCTTGGGGGATTGGTGTCCTTTCACGATGGCATGACAGATGACAGATTTCAATATCTGTCATCTGATATCTGTCACCTGACATCCGGCAGCTGTCAGCTGTCATCCGTCACCCGCCGTTCGGATGGACGCCGATCACCGACTCCCGTATCACCGCGCACGGCTACAACGTGATCAACGCGGCGTTCCCGGTCATCCGCTCCGACGGCACGGCGCTATGGGAGGACGGGATGGACGCCGGCGTGAAGGTCGCGACGCCGGCGGAGATGTGCGCGGCCAAGGCGTCCGGGCAGACGATCGTGCATGGCGCCGGAGACCGTCTACGTCACGGGTGGCAGCATCACGTACGGTCGATCTGGGGCGCGTATCTGCCGATCGTCAAGAAGTACGCGGACAACGGGCGCCTGTGGTGGGTCAACTACCCGGCGCTAAAGCGCCGGGCTTGCACAACGGGCATCACTGGCGGTGATGCTGCGTTTGCGTCCAGCCCTGCTCCCGGGTTTCCGGGGTGGGGCGGAGGCCGTTGACGGGGCCCCGCGTCGCCACAACTCCCACGCGCGGGCGCGGATGTTGCGGGAGCCGTTCCGGTCCGCGTGATCAACGAATCCGCAGTCCCGGCACGCGAACCAGGCCTGGGAGACCCGGTTCGCTTTGTCTACGTGGCCGCATTCGGCGCAGGTGCGGGAGGTGTACGCCGGATCGACGTGCACCGCCGGCACCCCCGCCTTGCGGGCCTTGTATGCGATGAACGCTCCCAGCTGGGAGAAGGCCCAGGAGGAGTGGGTGGCCCGTTGGGGCTTGCGAAGCCGTACCCGTTCGCGGATCCCTGTCAGGTCTTCGAGGGCGATTCCGCGACCGGTGCGTTCAGCCTCGGCCACCACATGCTTCGCGATCTTGTGGTTGATGTCCCGTGCCCGCCGCGCCTCCTTGCGCCGCCGTTTCTTCAGGCGCCGCTTGGCGGACGGGGTGTTCTTCTTCTGCAGCTTGGTGCGCAAGCCGCGCTCGCGGACCCGGATGCGGTTCAGCTCGCGTCCGGCCATGATCTCGCCGTCACTGGTGGTGGCGATGTTCACGATCCCCAGGTCGATGCCGAGGAAGTCCACCGGATCGGTGTTGAGCGGCGCTTCGGGGACCTCGCAGGTGGCGTTGAGGAACCACATGCCGTCCCGCTCTAGCAGGTCCGACTCGCCCTTGCGGTACAGGGCCAGCGTGGCCAGCTGCTCGGGTGAGGCGGTGAAGGCCACGTTCTTGACCCGGCCGCTGGTGGTCCAGATGGACACCGTGCGCTTGGCGATCTGCCAGGACAGCATGCGGTCGTCGTAGGGCTGCGCGCCCTGCGGGCGGAAGACGATCGGCTTCTCAGTGGCCCCGCGGTATCGGCGTGAGCCGGGCCTGCCGAGGTTCCCGGCCCTCAGGTTCGCCTTCAGCGTGGTGTAGGCGTCGCACACTTTCTTGATCGAATGCTGCGCGGCCTGCGCACCGAGGTTCCAGCGGGATTTGACCGCATCGTAGGCGTGCTTGCGCAAGGCGAAGTTCTTGAACTCTCCACGCTCGAAAGCGATCTCACTCACCCAGGTCGCGGCCTCGTTACAGGCGGGAGTGGGGCGGCATCGCCGCGGACAACCTGCGCAAGACCTCCGGCGACACCGCGTACGCGAGGCAGGCCGACGCGATGGCCGAGTCCCTGGGCTCCGAGAGCACCGCCCGCCGCAGCTCCCCGCCCTCGGTGATCGCCGACACCGTCGCCAAGGCCGTCACGGCTCGCCGCCCCAGGACCCGGTACGCCGTCGGTTTCGGGGCCAGGCCCCTCATCTTCCTGCGCCGCGCCCTGCCCGACCGCGCCTACGACGCGCTCGTCGCCCGCGCCATGGGCACACCGACCGGCGCTCGCCGCTAGGACCTGCCCCGCAGCCGGGACCTGTCCGGCCGCCAGAACCTGTCCTTCGGATCAGCCCGGGGCCGGGGCCGCGCGGAACGTCCGGCGATCCAAAAAAGCCCCCGTCTCCCGCAGCGCGGGAACCGGGGGCTTTTTACGGACAGGCCCGGTCAGCAGCCGATCAGGCGCGCGGCCAGGTAGCCCTCGATCTGGTCGAGGGAGACGCGCTCCTGCTTCATCGAGTCGCGCTCGCGCACCGTGACGGCGTTGTCGTCGAGGGTGTCGAAGTCGACCGTGACGCAGAACGGGGTGCCGATCTCGTCCTGGCGACGGTAGCGGCGGCCGATGGCGCCCGCGTCGTCGAAGTCGATGTTCCAGTGCTGGCGCAGGGCGGTGGCGAGGCCCTTGGCCTTCGGGGACAGCTCGGGGTTGCGGGAGAGCGGGAGGACGGCGACCTTGACCGGCGCGAGGCGCGGGTCGAGGCGCAGCACCGTGCGCTTCTCCATCTTGCCCTTGGCGTTGGGGGCCTCGTCCTCGACGTAGGCGTCCAGCAGGAACGCCAGCATCGCGCGGCCGACACCGGCGGCGGGCTCGATGACGTACGGAGTCCAGCGCTCGCCGGCCTCCTGGTCGAAGTAGGAGAGGTCCTGGCCGGAGGCCTTGGAGTGCGCGCCGAGGTCGTAGTCGGTGCGGTTGGCGACGCCCTCCAGCTCGCCCCACTCGTTGCCGCCGAAGCTGAAGCGGTACTCGATGTCGGCGGTGCGCTTGGAGTAGTGGGAGAGCTTCTCCTTGGGGTGCTCGAACCAGCGCATGTTCTCTTCGCGCAGACCGAGGCCGGTGTACCAGTTCCAGCGCTCCTGCATCCAGTACTCCTGCCACTTCTCGTCCTCGCCCGGCTTGACGAAGAACTCCATCTCCATCTGCTCGAACTCGCGGGTGCGGAAGATGAAGTTGCCGGGCGTGATCTCGTTGCGGAAGGACTTGCCCATCTGCGCGATGCCGAAGGGCGGCTTGCGGCGCGAGGTCTGCTGGACCTGGGCGAAGTTGGTGAAGATGCCCTGGGCCGTCTCGGGGCGCAGGTAGGCGACGGAGCCGCTGTCCTGCGTGGGGCCGAGGTGGGTGGTGAGCAGGCCCGAGAACTGCTTGGGCTCGGTGAACGTGCCCTTGTTGCCGCAGTTGGGGCAGTTGAGGTCGGCGAGGCCGTTCTCCGGGAGGCGGCCGTGCTTCGCCTCGTAGGCCTCCTCCAGGTGGTCGGCGCGATAGCGCTTGTGGCAGGAGGTGCACTCGGTGAGCGGGTCGGTGAAGGTGGCGACGTGCCCCGACGCGACCCAGACCTCGGTCGCCAGGATCACCGACGAGTCGATACCGACGACGTCCTCGCGGGAGGTGACCATGTAGCGCCACCACTGGCGCTTGATGTTCTCCTTGAGCTCGACGCCGAGCGGGCCGTAGTCCCAGGCGGCACGCTGTCCGCCGTAGATCTCACTACTGGGGAAAACGAAGCCACGGCGCTTGCTCAGGCTGACGATGGTGTCGATCTTGTCGGCGGCCACGGTGCTCTCTTCATTACGAACGGACGGCAGCGAATGATTCAGGTTACCGGCGCCGCCCACCCTCGTATCAAATCGGTTCGGGGACACCTCGCCTCATCGTGCCCCTTACCGGCTCATTCATCGCCTCGTTTACCTAGGGCTTACTGAAGGCTTGTTGACAATCGTTTCCAGGTTTGTTGAAAATGACTGTCATGAACGTACGACGGCGCCTCGCCGCTTCTCGAATAGGCGCTGCCGGGTCCGCGGCCCTGGCAGCCACCGCCGTCGGCCTCGGCGCCCTCACCGGCTGCTCGGTTTCCACGGCGGCCGACGGCAAGAGCGACGGGAAGCTCGACATCGTGGCGTCGTTCTACCCCATGCAGTACCTCGCCGAGCAGATCGGCGGGCCGCACGTGCACGTCACGAGCCTGACCCAGCCCGGTCAGGAGCCGCACGACCTGGAGATCAGCGCCCGGCAGACCGCGCATCTCCAGTCGGCGGACGCCGTCGTCTACCTCAAGAACCTGCAGCCGGCCGTCGACGACGCCGTGGCGCAGTCCGAGGTCAAGACCAAGATCGACGCCGCGTCGCTGACCACGCTGGAGAAGCACGGCAACGAGGTCGGCGGGCACGCGGCCTCGCACGACAGCTCCAAGGGCGAGGAGTCCGGCGCGGCCGACCCGCACATCTGGCTCGACCCGGTGAAGTACGGCCAGGTCGCCGAAGGCGTCGCCAAGGCCCTCAAGAAGGCCGACCCGAAGCACGCCGCGGACTACGACAGGAACATGACGGCGCTGCGGAAGAAGTTCGCCGATCTCGACACCCGGTACAAGACCGGGCTGGCGAACACCAGGACCAAGGTCTTCATCACCACGCACGCCGCCTTCGGCTACCTCGCCGAGCGCTACGGCCTCACCGAGGAGGCCATCAACGGTCTGGACCCGGAGTCGGAGCCCAGCGCGAACCGCGTGAAGGACCTTGAGAAGATGGCGAAGGCCGACGGCGTCTCGACGGTGTTCTACGAGACGCTCGTCAGCGACAAGACCGCCAAGACCATCGCCGGCGACGCGAACCTGAAGACGGACGTCCTCGACCCGATCGAGGGCATCACCGGCAAGTCCAGGGGCAGCGACTACTTCCAGGTCATGGAGTCGAACCTGAAGGCGCTGCGAACGGCGTTGGGCGCCAAGTGACACCCAGTCCCAGTTCCAGGAGGACAGCGTGAGCGAGCCCGTCATATCCCTGCGCGGCGTGACCGCCGAGCTGGGTTCGCGCCCCGTCCTGCGCGGCGTCGACCTCACCGTGCACCGCGGTGAGGTCGTCGCGCTGCTCGGCGCCAACGGCTCCGGCAAGTCGACGGCCATACGCACCGTCATCGGCCAGGTCCCGGTCAGCGGCGGCGAGATAGAGATCTTCGGCACCCCGCGGCGCCGCTTCCGCGACTGGCGGCGGGTGGGGTACGTGCCGCAGCGCACGACCGCCGCGGGCGGCGTGCCCGCCACGGTGACCGAGATCGTCGCCTCCGGCCGGCTCTCCCGCGCCCGCTTCGGCGTGCTGCGCAAGGCAGACCACGAGGCCGTACGGCGCGCCCTGGAGCTCGTCGGCATGGCGGACCGAGCCAAGGACTCGGTGAACGCCCTGTCGGGCGGCCAGCACCAGCGCGTGCTGATCGCCCGCGCCCTCGCCTCCGAACCCGAGCTGCTGATCATGGACGAGCCGATGGCGGGCGTCGACCTCGCGAGCCAGGAGGTGCTGGCCCAGACCCTGCGCGAGCAGGTCGCGGCGGGCACCACCGTCCTGCTCGTCCTGCACGAGCTGGGCCCCCTGGAGCCACTGATCGACCGCGCGGTAGTCCTGCGTGACGGCTGCGTCCTGCACGACGGCCCGCCCCCGCGGGCGGTCGGCCAGCACGCGCTGCCCGGCCACGACCACGTACACCCGCACGCGGCTCACGACGCCGAACCGATCCGGACGGGACTGCTGAGCTGATGGACATCCTGAACTACGCCTTCATGCAGCGGGCCCTGCTCGCCGCCGTCCTGGTGGGCATCACCGCGCCCGCCGTCGGCATCTACCTCGTCCAGCGCCGCCAGGCCCTGATGGGCGACGGCATCGGCCATGTGGCGATGACCGGTGTCGGCCTCGGCTTCCTGCTCTCCACCAACCCGGTGTGGATGGCGACGGCCGTCTCCGTCCTCGGCGCCGTGATCATGGAACTGATCCGCTGGTACGGCAAGACGCGCGGCGACATCGCGCTCGCCATGCTCTTCTACGGCGGCATGGCGGGCGGCGTGATGTTCATCAACCTCGCGCCGGGCGGCTCCAACGCCAACCTGACCTCGTACCTCTTCGGCTCCCTGTCCACGGTCTCCGAGTCCGACGTGACGGCGATCTGCGCGCTCGCGGCCTTCGTGGTCCTGGTCACCCTGGGCCTGCGCCGGCAGCTGTTCGCGGTCAGCCAGGACGAGGAGTTCGCGCGGGTGACGGGCCTGCCGGTGCGCGCCCTGAACCTGCTCACCGCCGTCACCGCCGCCGTCACCGTGACGGTCGCGATGCGGGTGGTCGGCCTGCTCCTGGTCAGCGCGCTGATGGTGGTCCCGGTGGCCGCCGCGCAGCAGCTCAGCCGCAGCTTCGCCGCCACCTTCGCGATCGCGGTGGCCATCGGCGTGAGCGTGACGATCGGCGGCACCGTGACGTCGTACTACCAGGACGTGCCGCCCGGTGCGACGATCGTGTTGCTGACCATCGGCGCGTTCATCGTGCTCACCGCGCTGGCGACCCCGCTGGCCCGGCGCCGTGCCCGGGCCCTGGCCGCCGCGCAGGGGGCCGGAGACCCCGCGGAGTGCGCGATTCCGGCCATCCGTGGCCCGGAACGCAAGGTCGGCGTCTGACCACGCACAGTCCGGGCTGGCACAATGGCCGGGCAAGGGCAGACGTGAGGAGGCAACGGTGACAACCGCTGGATCGCCCGTTCGGGGCCGTTCCACCCGGCAGCGTGCCGCCGTGGCGGCGGCGCTCGACGAGGTGGACGAGTTCCGCAGTGCGCAGGAGCTCCACGACATGCTCAAGCACAAGGGTGACTCCGTCGGACTCACCACCGTGTACCGCACGCTGCAGTCCCTCGCCGACGCCGGCGAGGTCGACGTACTGCGTACCTCCGACGGCGAGTCCGTCTACCGCCGCTGCTCCACCGGCGAGCACCACCACCACCTCGTCTGCCGCGTCTGCGGCAAGGCGGTCGAGGTCGAGGGCCCGGCCGTCGAGAAGTGGGCGGAGGCGATCGCGGTGGAGCACGGCTATGTGAACGTCGCGCACACGGTGGAGATCTTCGGTACCTGCGCGGAGTGCGCTGCCGCCAAGGGGTGACGGGGGGCTCGTTTTTGGGCTGCGGGCCGGTGGGGGCTGGGCGCGCAGTTCCCCGCGCACCTGAAAGGGGCGCCTCCTGACGGAGCGCCCCCTCACGCATCAGGCCCTATTCCTCGCGGCCCCTCATGCCCTGCTCCATCGCGAGCAGTTGCTCGTTCGGGACAGCGCCGCCGAAGCGGCGGTCGCGCTGGGCGAACTCGACGCACGCCCGCCACAGGTCACGCCGGTCGAAGTCCGGCCACAGCACGTTCTGGAAGACCATCTCGGCGTAGGCGCTCTGCCAGAGCAGGTAGTTGGAGGTGCGCTGCTCGCCGCTCGGCCGCAGGAACAGGTCCACGTCCGGCATGTCCGGGTAGTAGAGGTACTTCGCGAAGGTCTTCTCGGTGACCTTCGACGGGTCGAGCCGGCCGGCCTTGATGTCCTCGGCCAAAGCCTGTGCGGCGTCGGTGATCTCGGCGCGACCGCCGTAGTTCATGCAGAAGTACAGCGTCAGCCGGTTGTTGTCCTTGGTCTGCTCCTGGGCGATCTGGAGCTCCTTGGCCACCGACTTCCACAGCTTGGGCATCCGGCCCACCCAGCGGACCCGGATGCCGAGTTCGTCGAGCTGGTCGCGGGTCTTGCGGATGAAGTCGCGGTTGAAGTTCATCAGGAAGCGCACCTCGTCGGGCGAGCGCTTCCAGTTCTCGGTGGAGAAGGCGTACAGCGAGATGGCGCCGACCCCCATCTCGATCGCGCCCTGCAGCACGTCGAGGACGCGCTCGGCGCCGACCTTGTGCCCCTCGGTGCGCGGCAGCCCCCGCTCCTTCGCCCAGCGCCCGTTCCCGTCCATCACGATCGCCACGTGGTTCGGGATCAGCTCGCCGGGGAGCTTGGGCGCGACGGCACCGGACGGGTGGGGTTCCGGCGTCTTGTACTCGCGGCGCTGGCGTCCCAGGATCCCGCGTACGACCATGTGCTTCTCGTCTCCCTCAGTCTTACTTTTCCACGTACCGGAGTGAGCGCAGCCCGCGCTCCAGATGCCAGTGCAGATAGGCCGACACCAGCCCGCTGCCCTCCCGGACATACCGCGGCTCGCACGCGTCCGCGGTCTCCCAGTCTCCCGTCAGCAGCGCGCCGAGCAGTTCGAGGGCCCCCGCCGAGGGTACGACGCTGCCGGGCACCCGGCAGTCCACACAGACGGAACCTCCCGCCGCGACCGAGAAGAACCGATTCGGTCCCGGCATCCCGCACTTCGCGCAGGCGCTGAAGCTGGGCGCGTAGCCGTTCACGGCGAGGGAGCGCAGCAGAAAAGCGTCGAGGACGAGGTGCGGCTCGTGCTCGCCCCGGGCGAGGGTGCGCAGCCCGCCGACGAGCAGCAGATACTGCTGCACGGCGGGCTCGCCCTCGTGATCGGTGAACCGCTCGGCGGTTTCGAGCATGGCCGTACCGGCGGTGTAGCGCGCGTAGTCCGTCACGATCCCGCCGCCGTACGGAGCGATCGTCTCGCTCTGCGTGCACAGCGGCAGGCCGCGCCCGATCAGCTCGCTCCCCCGCGCGAAGAACTGCACGTCCACGTGCGAGAAGGGTTCGAGCCGCGCCCCGAACTTCGACTTGGTCCGCCGCACGCCACGGGCCACGGCCCGTACCCGGCCGTGACCGCGGGTGAGCAGCGTGATGATCCGGTCCGCCTCACCCAGCTTCTGGGTGCGCAGCACGATGCCGTCGTCGCGGAACAGACTCATGGGGCCATTCTCGCGTACGCGAGGGCATGCGCCGGCGGGTGCCGTACTTCTTGCAAGTGAACATGGCCGACTCGCCTGGCGGCCGACCGCTCATGTCGCCAAGACTCTCGGTATGAGCCTGGAGCGAGTCACCTCGCGTGCCGCTGAACACGCGGCGAAGACCGAAGCCGGGCTGGCCGCGGCGGAGGAGGCCATGGCATACGCCGATCAGCCCGCCCGGACGCGCAGGCGTGGGTCGACGATTTCATGAACCGCGCCACTCGGCCCAGGCCCACGGCCGAGCTGTCGCAGGGTGCCGCATGGACGTGCTCAGGCCCGTGGTCCACGACGCCGGGGCGCTGATCGCCGCGGAACGGAACCACGCCGCTTTCCGGCGAGCCCACCGCTCCTGCCTCACCGCGGGCGGCCTGCCCCCGGCACCCGCACCGGTCGTGGCACAGGCCTGGCGGGACGGCGCCCGCCAGGCCCAGTCGGCCCGGATCCTCGACGGCTGAGAGGTCCCCCTACTCGATCACGCACTCGCCAGGAGGGTGGGGGCACTCTTGGGACAGACCGTCACCCCACCGCTCACGGGACCTCACCGCGGCTGCGTGCGTTCGCATACGCCGTGGCCGCGCTGAGCCGCTCCGCCGCGGTGGCCCGCCGGACCGCGTCCGGGGCGACATCCCACTCCTTGCCCCCACCCAGCGGTCTCAGCTGTACGTACGGTCCCTCGTGTCCCATCACCATGCCCACCTTCTCTGTGCGCGTGTCGACGACGTACGAGCCGATCGGCGGCTTCATCGGCGGCTTCATCGGGGGCCTCAACGCAGCGCCGCCACGAGCCGGGCCGCGACCTCCATGGAGCAGCCGCCCAATTCGACGCGCGGACAAGGTGCCTCGCGCGCCGAACTCGCCGGGTCGATCCGGAGCGACGGCAACGTAATTCCGGCCCTCTTCAGTGCCGCCCGCAATTCCTTCACCGTTACCTCCGCCTCTTCGACGCAGAGCGCCGAGTGCTGTGCCTTCACCCTGTTCCCCTGACTTTCCGAGTTTCACTCTTCGCGTCTCCACAGTGACGCTCCGCATCTACACTCGGCAGGAGTCTGTCCTCTGCAAGTTCGGGGCAGCGTAAGGGGTTTGGCCATGGCCATCGGTTCGCGACAGGCGGCGTGGGAGTTCTTCGGGGCGGAGCTGAAACGACGGCGGGAGGATGCCGGTTTCACCCAGGTGGAGCTGGGAGCGCGGGTATTCGTCTCCGGGGGTTACATCGGCCAGTTCGAACAGGCCATTCGGAAACCAGAGTTGGATGTGGCCCAACGGATCGACGCACTCCTGCAAACCGACGGCTTTTTCGAGCGCACGTGGCAAAAACTGATTGACGACAAGCGGTACGCGGATTACTTCGCGGAGGTGGTGGAGCTTGAGAGGACGGCGACGAGGATCTGCGAGTTCGCGCCAACACTCGTACCGGGGCTTCTTCAAACGGCCGAGTACGCGGGCGCGGTGACGCTGGCGACCAACCCGTTCGTCACGGAGGAGTACGTCGAGGAGAAGGTGACTGCCCGACTTGAGCGAGCCCGCGTCCTCGCCGACGCTACAAGACCTGAGTATTGGGTCGTGCTGCACGAGAACACGCTGCGCATCCCGGTGGGCGGCCCGGCCGCGATGGCCGAGCAGCTCGGCCACATCGCGACGATGGTGCGCGAGCACAAAGCGGTCGCGCAGGTGGTCCCCTACGACGCGGGAGCGCACACCGCCATGGGAGGAATGCTGGCGCTCATGGAGTTCGAGGACGCACCGCCAACTGCCTGTACAGAGACCTCGTTTTCGGGGACGTTGATGGACGACCCAGCGGTGGTGAAGCGCGCACAGCGCGCATACGATCTGCTCAGGGCCGTCGCGCTGTCGCCGGAGGCGATCCTGGCCCTGGTCGAATCGGCGGCGGAGGACCACAGACGATGCGCGGCTACGACCTGAGCAACGCCCACTGGCGCAAAAGCAGCTACAGCAACGGCGAAGGCGGCAGCTGCATCGAGGTCGCGTACGACTTCCCCGGCGCCGCCCGCTGGCGCAAGAGCACCTACAGCGACGACAACGGCGGCAGCTGCCTCGAAGTCGCCGACGGAGTCCCCGGCATCATCCCCGTCCGCGACAGCAAAGTCACCGACGGCCCCGTTCTCCTCATCGACGCCCTCGCCTGGACGGCGTTCCTCCGTACCGTCGCGAAGTGACCTGACGCCCGGCCCCCTGCGACACAGGTACTAGTGTGATGCCGCGGAACAGGCGTGCGACACAGGGGATTTGGGAAAGGTGACCGGCCATGCCGCTGAGCACCGGGGAATCGGGGTCCATCGGGTCGATAGGCGGCTACACGCTCGTCGACCGGCTCGGCAGCGGCGGTATGGGCGTCGTCTACCTGGGACGTTCCGCCTCGGGACGGCAGGTCGCGGTCAAGGTCGTACACGCGCAGTACGCGCAGGACGAGGAGTTCCGCGTCCGCTTCCGGCAGGAGATCTCCGCGGCCCGCCGGGTGAGCGGAGCGTTCACCGCTCCCGTGGTGGACGCCGATCCGGACGCGGAAGTGCCTTGGATGGCAACGTTGTACGTGCCGGGCCGGACGCTGTCCGAAATCGTGGCGAAGGAAGGACCGTTGGGTGGGGACGCGCTGCGCACGCTGGCGCTGGGGCTCGTCGAGGCGCTGCGGGACATCCACCAGGCGGGCGTGGTGCACCGGGACCTGAAGCCGAGCAACGTCCTGGTGGCCGAGGACGGTCCGCGCGTCATCGACTTCGGTATCTCGCGCGCCGCCGACAACCAGGCCCTCACCGTGACAGGACGGCTGATCGGAACCCCGCCCTTCATGTCCCCGGAGCAGTTCGCCTCGCCCCGGGACGTCACCGCCGCCTCGGACGTGTTCTCGCTCGGCTCGCTGCTGGTGTACGCGGCCACCGGCAACCGTCCCTTCGACGGCGGCAGCCCGTACATGACGGGCTATCAGGTGGTGCACGAGCAGCCGGTCCTGGACGGCGTTCCGGAGCCCCTCAGGAGCATCGCCGAGCGCTGCCTGGACAAGGACGCGACCGCCCGGCCCGACCTCACCGAACTGCACCGGCTGTTCAGGGATCTGCCGGACATGACGACCGCCCCGGCGGCGTCGGGCCGGCCGACCGTCGCGGGCGGACGGAGGGCCGCCCTGAGGCACGGTGACACGACGACCGGCACCGGCACCAGCCGCCGCGGCCGGCGGGTGCGCCTCCTCGTCGCCCTGGGCGCCGCCCTGGCCGTCACGGCGGTGTCCGCGTCGGTGTACTACATGGTGTCGGGCCCGAAGGCCACCGAGGGCACGCCCGGCGGGCGGACGCCCGCCTCCCGCGCCGCCGCTTCTCCCGCCGCGGCGCTCCCCACCGGCTGGAAGCCCTGGCGTGCGGACCTCACCCAGGCCCCGGACAAGGCGTACGCGGACATCTCCATCAGCGGCTCGGACTCCGGCTGTATGTCCGGCGGCTCCTCCCTGTACTGCGCGGGGTCCGGCTTCACGGTCGCCAAGCTCGACGCCGCCTCCGGCCGCGTCGAGTGGCGGGCCGGCCACAGCCCGCAGACCACGCTGCCGCTCGGCGTCCGGGACGGGATCGTGTACACCTACGAGAAGCCCGGCCTGAACGTGCGCGAGACCTGGCGGCTGGTCGCCCTCGACGCCCGCACCGGAAAACGGCTCTGGTACCGCCCGATCAACGAAGTCCGGCCCGCCGTCCTGTTCGACGGCGGCGCCCTGGCGAAGTCGGACGACGGGGACGACGGGACGGAGTTCGTCGCCTTCGACGCCAGAACGGGCAAGGACCTGTGGCGGACACCGGCGAAGTCGTCGGCGGGCAACTCCTGCACCCCACTGGCCCTGGACGGCGTCCCCTATGGCCTGTGCACGCCGGAGAACACCGACACGGGCTCGACCGGCCTGGTGCGCCTCGACCCGGCCGACGGCACGGCGCACGACCTCGCCACGCTCCCCCGCGGGGTGGTGCCGCTCGGCACCGTCGGCGGGCAGCCGCTGTTCGCGGTGCCACGGAACGCGGCGGAGGACGAGTTCGCCGACGACACGGACACACCGTACTCAAGCCTGCTGAGGGTGAACCCGACCAGCGGCGCCCTCGTCCGGATCCCCCTGGCGGGCCCCCCGCGCGGCTCGGTCACCCTCCTCGACGGCGTCGTGTACTTCGTCCGGCCCGACGGGACCGTCACCGCGGTCAGGGTGACCGACGGCGCCCGGCTCTGGCAGCGTGAGACACAGATCGAGAATCTGTCGAAGCCGGCGCTGTCGACGACGTACCACGACCTCTTCTTCGCCAACCGCTACGGCCGGCTGCTCGCGCTCGACCGCGCGACCGGCGCCGCGAGGTGGAACACGGACAAGCTGGACAACCCCGGGAACTCGCCGGAGACCACGGTCCCGAGCCTGCTGCTCGTGAAGGACGCCATCGTCGCCGTGGCGGGCGACACCGCCTTCTCCGTACGCCCGGACCGCCCCAAGGCCGGACCGAAGCCGGCCGCGACCAAGAAGTGACCCACGCCGTCGGCCGACCGCTTCACCGGCGCCTCACCGGTTCGCCGAGACCAGGCCCGCCTCATAGGCGATGATCACCAGCTGGACCCGGTCCCGTGCGTCCAGCTTGGACAGCAGGCGGGTCAGGTACGTCTTGGCCGTGGCGACGCTGATGAAGAGCTGTTCGGCTATCTCGGCGTTGGACAGACCCGTGCCGACCAGGGTGAGGACCTCGCGCTCGCGGTCCGTGATCGCGGTCAGGTCGCGGCGTGGACGCGCCGGCTCGGAGGAGCGGGCGGAGGTGAAGTCCCGGATCAGGCGGCGGGTGACGCTGGGGGCGATGAGGGCGTCGCCGGCCGCCACGACCCGTATGGCACCGATGATGTCGTCCAGGGCCATGTCCTTGACCAGGAACCCCGACGCGCCGGCGCGCAGCGCCCCGTACACGTGATCGTCGTCGTCGAAGGTGGTCAGGACGACGATCCTCGACTCGCCCGGACCCGCCGTGATCCGGCGGGTCGCCTCTATGCCGTCCACGCCCGGCATGCGGATGTCCATCACCACGACGTCGGGCCGGAGTTCCTCCGTGTGGGTCACCGCCTCCTCGCCGTCCGCGGCCTCCCCCACCACCTCCACGTCCTCGATGTCGGCGATGACCATCCGCAGGGCCGTGCGGATCAGCTGCTGGTCGTCGGCGAGGACGACACGGACCGGCATCAGACGGCCACCGTCGCCGACGTCGCCGTCGCCGGGACCGGGAGGCGGGCCGTCACCCGGAAGCCGCCCTCGGGACGGGGGCCCGCCGTGAGCTCGCCGTGCAGCAGGGCCACCCGCTCGCGCATCCCGACCAGGCCGAAGCCGGTGTCGGTGGTGCTGCCCCGGCCCCGGCCGTCGTCGGTGACTTCCACGGCCACACATTCCTCCAGGTAGTCGACCGTCACCCGGCAGGCGGTCGTCCCCGCGTGGCGTACGACGTTCGTGATCGACTCCTGGACGATCCGGAAGACGGAGAGGTCGATGTCCGGGGGCAGTTGGCGGCGCGCGCCCTTCCAGTGGACGTCTACCTGGACACCCGCCGCCGTTGTCGCGGCGGCCAGGCGGTCGAGGTCGGCGAGCCCCTCGGCCGGGCGCAACCGGTCGGCCTCGGCCGAGACGGCGGCCCGGTCCCGGTCCCGGTCCTGGTCCTGGTGCTGGTCCTGGTCCTGGTCCTGGTCCTGGTCCCGGTCCCGGTCCTGGTCCCGGTCCTGGTCCTGGTCCGCCTGGCGCAGGGCGACCAGCATCCGGCGCAGCCCCGACAGGGTCTCCCGCCCGGTCGTCTCCACCGCCGTCATCGCCTCGCGCGCGGCATGCGGCTGGGTGTGGACGACGCGGGCCGCTGCCCCGGCCTGGAGGGCGATGATGCCGATGCTGTGGGCGACCATGTCGTGCATCTCGCGGGCGATGCGCAGGCGTTCGTCGGTGACCGCCTGGGTGGCGGCCTGGGCGCGGAGCTTCTCACCGTACTCGCGGGTGCGGTGGGAGGCGTCGCCGAGGAGCCAGGCGACGACGGCCGTCAGCGCCACGGTCAGCTCTTCCAGCGTGCCGATGCCCCATCCGCGCAGCAGCCGTACGGTCTCCCAGACCAGCAGGACGGCGAGCGCCATGGAGAGGGCGGTGACTCCGGTACGGCGGGGGCGGCCGGCCGAGATGAAGTAGAGGGCGAGGTCGACGGCGAGGAACTGCGCCAGTTGGATCGCTCCCACGGCCAGGTTGGTGGTGAGGAAGGCCGCGGCCGCAAGGAGCAGGGTGAGGGCCCTCAGCGGCCGGCGGTGCAACCACAGGCTGCCGAGCAGCGCCAGAGCGCAGGCGACGGTAAGGATCAGCAGGCCGTCCCAGCGGTAGAACTGGGCGGCGACACGCACGTTGGCCGTCATCTCACCGGGGAGCCGGATGCGGGCGAGGAAGGTGAACGCCGTGCTCGCGCACCAGGCCAGGGCCACCCAGGCACCGGGCGGCACGAGCTTGAGGCGGGGCGGGAGCGGCATGGCATACATGCGGCGATCGTAGGCACGGGGGCCGTGGACGGGCATCGGTCCGTGGACGTACACCCCTGGTCGACACCGGACGGGGAGAGTGTCGGCCACGGGGCGATACCGCGCGCGGGGTGCCGACGAGACGGTGGTCGGTGTGATCGAAGTCAACGAACTGACCAAACGGTACGGCGACACCACCGCCGTACGGAATCTGACGTTCCAGGTGCGCCCGGGGCGCGTCACCGGGTTCCTCGGCCCGAACGGCGCGGGCAAGACGACGACGCTGCGCATGCTGCTCGGCCTGATCGGGCCGACCGGCGGGAGCGCGACGATCGACGGGCAGCCGTTCCGGCGTCATCCGCGCGGGCTGCGGCACGTGGGCGCGCTGCTCGACGCGGATGACGTCCACGGCGAGCGCAGCGCACGGGCCCATCTGGAGGCGCTGGCGCGGAGCAATCGCATCCCCCGCAGCCGGGTGGACGAGGTGCTGGAGGAGGTGGGACTCGCGGGGGCGGCGGCTCGGCGCAGGGTCGACGGTTTCTCGCTGGGCATGCGGCAGCGGCTCGGCATCGCCACCGCGCTGCTCGGCGAACCTCCGGTGCTGCTCTTCGACGAACCCCTCAACGGACTCGATCCGGAGGGTGTGCTGTGGATACGGGAGCTTTTTCGCAGGCTCGCGGCCGAGGGCCGTACCGTCTTCGTCTCCAGTCATCTGATGTCCGAGATGGAGCACACCGCTGACGAGCTGATCGTCATCGGCCGGGGTGAGCTGATCGCCGCGGAGAGCGTGACCGAGTTCGCGGCGCGCGGCACCCGGCCGACGGTGACCGTGCGGACGCCGGACCTCGCGAAGCTCACGGCCGTGCTGTCCGAGGAGGGCGCGGCCGTGGCGCCGTACGACGACCGGACCCTCAAGGTGACCGCCCTGAGCGCGGCGCGCATCGGTGAACTCGCCTTCCAGCACCGGATCCTGCTCGAGGAACTGACCCCGCGGACCGCGTCCCTGGAGGCCGCCTTCATGGAACTGACCGCCGAAAGCACCGAGTTCCTCGCCGGAGACGCCCGATGACCACTCTCCCCCTCATCCCCGCTCCCGCACACCCCGCCGCACGGTTCACCGATCTCCTCGCCGCCGAGTGGATCAAACTCCGTTCCCTGCGCTCGACCTACTGGGCACTCGGCGCGGGCGCCCTCGCCGTCATCGGCTTCAACGCCAACGCGGCGCGGGTGCACGCCCACGACCATCCGCGCTTCAACCCCCAGATGCGCTCCTTCGCCTGGGAGTTGGCCCTGCGCGACGCCTTCACCGACGGATCGGCACTGATCCTGATCCTCGCGGCGGCGAGCATCGGCGCGATCACGGTCGTCGGGGAGTACTCGACGGGCCTGATCCGTACGACCCTCGCGGCCGTCCCGGACCGGCGCGCCGTGATGGCCGCGAAGGTCGTGGTGGTGACGGCGGTCATGACGCTGTACGGCGCGTTCGTCGCGAGTGCCTCCTTCGCCTCGACGCAGGCGATCCTCACCACCCCTCACGCCTCCGTGTCGATCACCCACTTCGGTGCCCTGCGCGTGGTCGTCGCCTCCGCGCTGCTCGCCCCGGTCTGCGCGCTGGCGGGCATGGCCCTGGGAGCCCTGATCCGGCACAGCGCGAGCACGATGGTCGCCGTCACCGCCGTCCTGCTCCTCGTCCCCAGCTTCATCACCGACCGCTACCGCTGGACGGCCGCCATACGGCACGCCATGCCCGTCAACGCCTGGACGCGGCTGACCGACATCGCCTACGGCCGCGACCCCTTCACCCGGCTCCCGCGCTACGGGGCGACGGTGACGGGCAGTTGGGTGGTACTGGGGGCGTGGGCGGTGGTGTCGGCGTTGATCGTCGTGGTGGCGGTGGACCGCCGGGACGTGTGAGAGGCCGTACGGGACAGGCGCGTGCGGGGCTGTCAGTGGGCGGCCGTACTGTGCACCCGACGCACACAACGCCGTACGGCATCACGCGCACTGGAGGAACCATGTCCGCGAGCGCCCGTCTCGTCACCACGCTCGCAGGCCCGCTGGAGTCGGCCACGGCCGGCTTCCCAGGAGAGCGGTGCCTGCCCGGCCGGACGCTGATCCTGCAGAGCGACGACACCCAGGTGGCCGCGTACGACCTGGCCGCGGCGCTCGCGGGTGAGGCGTCGGTGGTCCGCTTCCCCAGGCCGTGGCCGCAGCGTTTCGGCACGTGCACCGTGTCGCCGGGGCTGGACGTCGCCGTCTTCGCGGGCGTGCACGCGGTGCGGGCGGTGGACCGGCGGGGCGCCACCTTGTGGGAGGTGCGGCACGGCTGCTGGGAGGGAAGCTGCCGGGAGATGCACGACTCGTTCGACGAATACGGCGAATACGGCGAAAACATCGACAAACGTGGGCACTTGTACGCCGACAGCGGCTCGGTGGTCTTCTCCGCGGACGGCAAGCTCGTGTGGGCCCATGTGCGCGGTCCGCTCGCGGCGGGGGGCGAGGATCCGGACGTGATCGAGGAGTGGCTGGTGCTGGACGCCACGGACGGGACGGTCCTCGGGCAGGCGGACACCCAGACCGTGGCCGCCGGTTCGGGGCACGTCTCGCACCCGGACCCCGGACAGATGGGACTGAGCGTCGGCGAGGGGCAGGACGGGGCGCCGCTGCTGTGGGGCCGCTGGGACGGCGAGCGGCTCTCCGTCGAACGGATCGACGACGACCGGTGTCTGCTCGCCGTGAGCCCGTCGGGCGAGCACTTCCTGACCGTGACCCACTATCAGGAGCTGTTGTCCCTGCACCGGACCGAGGACGGCTCGGTGGTGTCGGAGCTGGACGCGGAGGAGGTCGTTCCCGATCACCCCGCCCTGGATCCGGACGACGACGAGCCCGAGGTGCGCTGGGACTACTACGGCGGCTTCGTCGACGAGCACACCGTCATAGCGGGCACCACCGAGGCCGACGAGGAGTACGGGCCGGGGCGGCACTGGCTGGTCGACGTACGGGACATGCGGCTGCTCGGCGAGATCACCTACCCGCTCCCGATATCCGGCGTACCCAACCCCCTGGGCGACGGCAGCTGGTACACGGTCGCCGAGGACACGAAGGAACTGCAGGTGTGGCGCCTGGCCGGCGTCTAGGGGCGGTCCGGTTGCAGGGGTGGGCGGGTTCAGCCCACTCCCCTGGACTCCTGGGCCGCCCTCGCCTCGATGCCGCGGAAGTGGTCGGCCATCGCGCGTTGGGCGGCCTCCACGTCCCGGGCGCGCAGGGCGGTGACGATGTCGCGGTGGCGGCGGACGGTCAGCTCGGGGGACAGCGGCCGACGTCCGGCACCGTGCGCTTGCGTGACCGTGACCTGTGGTCGATGCGGCCCGCCGAGCGACGGGCGTCCGTCGGCGGCAGCACGGGCATGGTCTTCCAGGACCCGTCGACGGCTCTGAACCGCCGCCTGCCCGTACGCCGGATCCTGCGGGACCCCCTCGACGTGCACCGGCGCGGCACGGCGCGGGAGCGGGAGGACCGGTGGCGGGAGCTGATGTCCCTGGTGGGCCTCCCCCGCGCCCTGGCGGACGCCCTGCCCGGTCAGCTGTCCGGCGGTCAGCGCCAGCGGGTGGCCATCGCGCGCGCCCTGGCCCTCGACCCGGACCTGGTGGTGGCCGACGAGCCGACGAGCGCGCTGGACGTCTCGGTCCGCGCCCAGATCCTCAACCTCCTGCTGGACCTGAAGGAGCGCCTGGACCTGGCCCTGGTCTTCGTCTCGCACGACATCCAGACGGTACGGAGGATGAGCGACCGGGTGATCACGATGTACCTCGGCCGGATCGTGGAGGAGTCCCCGGCCGCCCGGGTCACCGACCGGGCCCGGCACCCGTACACCCGGGCCCTCTTCTCCGCGACGCCCGGCCTCCTGGACCCGGTCGACCCGATCCCGCTGGTGGGCCCGGTGCCCTCGGCCACGCACCCGCCCACCGGCTGCCCGTTCCGTACGCGGTGCTGGAAGGCGGACGAGGACTGCGCGAGCGCGATGCCGGACTTCACGGCCGCGTCGACACCGGACCACCGCTTCCGGTGCCACCATCCTGTGGAGGAGGACCGGTCGACGCGCGACCTGGTGACCCAGGCCGTGTCCGCGGCGCCCGCCGTGGCCGACATCCCCGCCCAGCAGCAGCCTTGATCGTCCCGAGGGAGTCTTCATGCCGATCCCCACCCCGCTGACCGGTGTCGTACCGCCCGTCTGCACGCCTCTGACACCGGACCGCGAGGTGGACGTCCCCTCGCTCATCAGGCTCGTGGACCATCTGGTGGAGGGGGGCGTCGACGGCCTGTTCGTCCTCGGCTCGTCCTCGGAGGCGGCGTTTCTGACGGACGCCCAGCGGCGGCTGGTGGTGGAGACGGTGGTCGCCCGTGCGGCCGGCCGGCTCCCCGTGCTGGCCGGGGTGATCGACATGACCACGCCGAGGGTGCTGGACCATGTGGCGTATGTGACGGCTGCGGGCGCGGACGCGATCGTGGCGACCGCCCCCTTCTACGCCCGCACCCATCCGGCGGAGATCGCGCGCCACTTCCGCCTGGTCGCCGCCCGCTCGTCCGTGCCCGTCTTCGCCTACGACATCCCGGTGTCCGTCCACACCAAGCTGGGCGCGGAGCTGGTCCTGTCCCTCGCCGCGGAGGGCGTGCTGAGCGGCCTCAAGGACTCCAGCGGCGACCTCGCCGCCTTCCGCGCCGTCGTCACGGGCGCCCGCGCCCACCCCGACATCACCGGCTTCACCGCTCTCACCGGGTCCGAACTCGTAGTCGACTCCGCGCTCGCCCTCGGGGCGGACGGGGCCGTGCCGGGTCTCGCCAACGTCGACCCGCACGGGTACGTACGGCTCGACCGGCTCTGCCGAGGGGGCGACTGGGAGCGGGCGCGGGCCGAACAGGAGCGGCTGTGCGGGCTGTTCGGGATGGTCGGGGTGGGGGATCCGGCCCGGATGGGCGGGGGTTCGTCGGCGCTCGGGGCGTTCAAGGCGGCGCTGCATCTACGAGGTGTCATCGCCTGTCCGGCCACGGCGGAGCCGCAGGTGCCGCTGTCGGAGGCGGAGGTCGAGCGGGTGGGGAAGTACCTGGCGGGGGCGGGCCTGCTCTAGTGCCGCGGCAGGCAACGTTTGCCCGTCAAGGAGCGGCGTCCGGTGCGTGCTCTCGGCGTGCCGGCCGGAAGTCCTCGTACTGGACGTACT
>NZ_JBEYFS010000165.1:0-28310 GCF_040634475.1 Streptomyces sp. NPDC007095 | reverse complement strand
GAGCGCGGCCGCCCAGGACCCCTGCCACAGGGAGAGGATCCGCGGACCCTCTTCCGTGGTCGGGGTGGGCATACCAAGGCGGGGGAAGTCCTTGTGACACCGCGGAGCGCCCCGCCGGTGCGCAGTACGGAGTGCAGGGCGGCGAGGGCGGCGCCTTCACCGATTCCGTCCCGGCCCTGATCACCGGCGGCGTCCTGATCGTGGGCGCGCTGGGCGCGGCCGTCCACCGGCTGCGCCAAAAGGGCTCCTCCAACCGCTGACGCTGCGACGGGCGCGACCCGGCCGGGCGCCCATGGCGGGGCGGGAGCCTGGGTAACGACAGGGCACGGCACCACGGACTGCACGGAGGCACGTATGCGGCGGACGGTTCCGGAAGGGCACGGTCCGGTCCGCTACGGCCCGCCTCTTCCCGATCAGGGCCTGCCGGTACTGGCCGAGTTGCGCGCCGTGCTCGCCGACGCGGCGGGCCACGCCCACGCCGAGCCCTCCGGCGGCGGTCCGGCGCTGCTCGATGCCGCCTGCGGCTACTGGACCCGGCGGGGCCTGGCCGCCGACCGCGTCCGGGTGGTCGCCGCCCCCGGCGCCCCCGCCCTGCTCCTCGCGCTGACCGGCGCACTCGGCGGTGACGTCCTGGTGCCGCGCCCGTGCGCCGCCTGGTGGGCACCGCAGGTCCGCCTGCTGGGCCGGTCCGTGTTCCACGCGGCGACGCCCGCGGAGTGCGGCGGCCTGCCGGATCCGTACGCACTTCTGGAGACCGTCCGCCGGGTCCGCGCCGAGGGCGGCGACCCGCGCCTGCTCGTACTCTCCGTCGCCGACGACCCCACCGCCACCGTCGCACCGCCCGAGGTGGTGCACGAGACCGTGGAGGCCGCGGTGGGCGAGGGACTGCACGTGGTCAGCGACGAGACCTGGCGCGACACCCTGCACCGGCCGCACGACACCGTGCTGCTCAGCCCCGCCGAGATGCTCCCCGGCGAGGTCACCGTGCTCACGGACCTCGCGGGCGCCTTTTTGCCGCAGGGCTGGCCGGCCGCCGTCGCCCGCTTCCCGGACACCGACGAGGGCCTTCGGCTGCGCTCCCGCGTCCTCGACGTGCTCACCGTGCTCGGTGCCCGGGTCGCCGAACCGGTCGCCGCGGCGGCCGCGTACGCGCTCGGCGAGCCCGACGCGGTCACCGAGCGGCTGACCGCCGCCGTACGCCTGCACGCGCGCGTGGCTCTCGCCGCGCACCGCGCGGTGGTCGGGTCGGGGGCCCTCGCGCGGCCGCCGCAGGCCGGCAGACATCTGTACGTGGATCTCGGCCCGTTGAGCTCCGCACTGACCGCTCTCGGCGTCGGGGACGCACAGGAACTGGAGGACTTCCTCACCGCCCGGCTCGGCATGCCCGCGCCGGGCGGCCACCGCTTCGGGGACGACCTCGAGGCGCTGCGCGTGCGGTTGGAGACCGGGGCGCTGCTCGGCACCACCGACGAGGAGCGGGCGGAATGCCTCAGTTCACCCTCACCGTTGGAACTGCCACAGGTGCAACGCGCGTTGACCCTCCTGGGGTCGGCGTTCGACGATCTCCGTGACGACGCTCAGCGATGGGAGCCTCCTCGATGACGCAGCAGTCCCAGTCGGCCACGAGCACGAGTACGTCCACGAGCACACCCATTTCCACGAGCACGCGCATTTCCACGAGTACGTCCGAGTCCACGAACACGCAGGACGCCGAGGAGCCGGCGTCCTCCATGGTCCCGTCGGCGGGGCGTTCCTCACCTGTCCTTCCTCTCCGTCCGCTCGTCGAGCCCCCTCCTCTCGCCGAACCCCGTCCGCTCGGTGAGCGCCGTGTGTGGCCGCGGTCGTTCGTCGACCGGCTGACCGCGCCGCTGCCCGGGCTGCGGGCCTTCGCGCGGTTCGCACGTGAGGGGGCGCTGCGGCCGGGGCCGGAGGGGCTCGCCGACATCCCGCTGCTGCCCTTCGAACCGGGGCCGCTGCCGCGGGTGGGCGCCCGTACCGTCGCCGTCTCCTGGGCGGGGCACGCGAGTTGGGTGATCCGCATAGGCGGGCTCACCGTCCTCACCGACCCGGTCTGGTCCCGCAAGATCCTCGGCACCCCGGCCAGGATCACCCCGGTCGGCGTGGCCTGGAGCGCGCTGCCGCGCGTCGACGCGGTCGTCATCAGTCACAACCACTACGACCATCTGGACGCACCGACGCTGCGCCGACTCCCGCGCGGCACGCCGGTGTTCGTGCCGGCCGGACTCGGGCGCTGGTTCCGGCGCCGCCGGTTCACCCGGGTCACCGAGCTGGACTGGTGGGAGGCGGTCGAACTCCACGGTGTGCGCTTCGACTTCGTCCCCGCGCACCACTGGTCCAAGCGCAGTCTCACCGACACCTGCCGCACGCTGTGGGGCGGCTGGGTGCTGACGGCGCCCGAAGGACAGCGGGTGTACTTCGCGGGGGACACGGGGTACGGGCACTGGTTCGCGGCCATCGGGCGGCGATACCCGGGAATAGACCTGGCCCTGCTTCCCATCGGGGCGTACGACCCCCGGTGGTGGTTGAGTGACGTCCACTGTGACCCGGAAGAGGCCGTCCGGGCCGCCGTCGATCTCGGCGCTCGCCGTATGGCCCCGATGCACTGGGGGACGTTCGTGCTGTCCGCGGAGCCTGTGCTGGAGCCGTTGACCCGGGTGAAGGTGGCTTGGGAGCGAGTGGGGTTGGAGCGGAGGGACCTGTGGGATCTGGCGGTGGGGGGTTCCCGGGTTCTGGCGTGAAGGCGGATCCGGGGGTGATCGCGGCTACCGAGGGGCGGTTCTGCGAACCCTCCGCCACACTCCCGGCGCCGCACTGACCGTCAGCGTCAGGACCACCGCCGCCACGACACCTTCCCACGGCTCGTCGAAGAGGGAGCCGCCGAGGATGCCGATGACCTGGTAGGTGGCAGCCCAGGCGAGGCAGGCGGGGATGTCGCCGCGGGCGAAGGTGCGCAGGGGCATCTTCGCCAGCAGGCAGGCGAGCATCACCGGTATGCGGCCCGCCGGGACGAGGCGGGACAGGACGAGGACGGCGACGCCGTGGTCGTCCAGCTTCTCCTGGGCCTGGGTGAGGCGGTCCTCCGGGGCGCGCACACGGATCGCCTCCAGCCAGCGCGAGCCGTTCTTGGAGCCCATGCCGCGCCGGCCGAGCCAGTAGAGCGCCACGTCACCGAGGAACGCCGCGAGCGAGCCCACCACGAAGACCAGCAGCAAGGCGAACGGCGCCGTCTCGTGAAAGGCCACCACGGCCGCCGAACTGACCAGCGCGCCCGTCGGCACCACCGGGACCAGCGCGCCGATCAGCACCAGCACGAACAGCGACGGATAGCCGATCGCCTGCTGTGTACTCTCCGGTGACACGGACGCGCCCGCGGCGGACAGGAACACGGCCGGGGCGGTGCTCTTGGCGGACAGGAATATCGCCGGGGCCGCGCCCAAGGCGGTCAGAGGCGTCACCGCGCGACCTCCGGGCGCACGCTCTCGCCGTGTTCGAGCCGGTGCACCGCCACCTGGGGCGCACGCTCACCAGCCAGGCGCACGAACTCATCACCCGGCGCATGGAATTCATGGGGGCGCACGCTGTCCATGCCGATGGGCCAGTACGTGCCGTAGTGCACCGGCACCGCGCTCCTCGGCATCAGCCGGGCCAGCGCCTCGGCGGCCCGCCCGGCGTCCAGGTGTCCCTCCCCGAGGAACGGGCCCCACCCGCCGACCGGCAGCAGCGCCACGTCGACCGGGCCGACCTCCTCGGCCATCGACTCGAACAGCCCGGTGTCCCCGGCGAAATACGTCCGTGCCTCGCCCTCCACCACAAAGCCCAGCGCGGGGGAGCGATGCGGTCCGACCGGCAGCCGCCGCCCGTCGTGCCGCGCCGACACCGTACGTACGACCAGGTCACCGACTTCGGTGAGGTCCCCGGGCGCCACCTCGACGAACCGCAGATGGTCCAGCCTGCGCAGCGCGGGCACCACGCGCGGCGCGCCCTTCGGCACCAGTACCAGCGTGCCCGGCGCGAGCCGCTGCAACGAGGGCAGATGGAGATGGTCGGCGTGCAGATGCGAGACCAGCGCCACGTCCGCGACCGCCGCCTCGGGAGGGGGCGGCGCCCCGCGCCTGCGCCGCAGGTGCGCGAGCCGGCGCGCGAAGAGCGGATCGGTGAGGACGCGTGTGCCGGAGTCCTCCAGCGTGCAAGTGGCGTGCCCCCACCAGGTGATCTCCACCGGCACTTCTTTGCCTCCTCCGTGCGACTCCCCCCGAGCCTACGTGCAGGAGTAGGGTCGGCGGCGAAACCCGGAGGTGAGGGGGGACGCCATGGGACACGCGAGCAGCGCCTCCGCCGTGCCGACCACAGTCCGCGTCACGGCCATCGCGAGCCTGACGCCCCTGGAGGAGCTCGAAGCGGACCCCTTCCTCGTGGACTCCCGCAGCCAGTACGCGATGTGCGCCCGCTGGGCCGCCGAGCGCGGTTACGTCGTCACCCGCGAGCTCCTCGTCCGCGGTCTGCGCCCCGACCACCGCACCCTGTGGGCGGACGTCGAGGCGGGCCTCGTCGACCTGTTCGTGGCGCCGAGCCGTCGTGTCCTGGAGCGCGCCCTCGCCTCCGTGGACGAGTTCACCGCCGAGTGCGCCCGCCGCGGCGTACGGATCGAGACGGTCGGGTGCGCGGAACCGTCGTACGACGCCCAGATGAAGGCCCGGGTCCACCGCCGTCTGTCGATGCCGACCGCGGGCTACGACGGCCGCTGAGGGGGACACCGGGGGACGCTCGGCCGTTGTGACAGGGTGGGAGCGGGCCTCGCACACCGGGCGGGCCGGGACGTGAGGCGGACAGGGCGTGGGCGGAAGGCGTTGGCGGCGACTTCTCAGCGGAGTGTGGCGGAGCATCGCGGTGTGGGCCGTGTCCACGGTCACCATGCTCGTCCTCGCCGGTGTGCTGCCCGACTTCCAGCTGGAGTCGAGCAACGGCGACAGCGCCACGCGGATCGCCGTCACCGCGGGGGTCGGCGCGGCCGTCTTCGGTCTGCTCTCCTCGCTCGTGTGGCCCCTGCTCGTACGGGCGCTGCTCCTGGTTCCCGCCCTCGTGCTCGGTCTGCTCGTCTTCTTCCTGAACGGGTCCTTGCTGCTGATAGCCCTGCGCATCAACCCCTCCGGACAGGGCGAGGCCGCGCCCGAGACGGCCGTGGTCGTCGCCGCCGTGATGTCCGCGGTCGCCTCGGCCACCGGGGGTGCCCTCGCCGTCCGGGACGACGACGCCTACCGGCGCAGGCTCTCCCGGCTCGCCGACCGACGCCGCGGGCGCGGTGACGGGCAGGCCTGGCCCGCGACCCCCGGTGCCGTCTTCCTCCAGCTCGACGGCGTCGGCCACGACGTGCTGGTGGAGGCGGTCGGCAAGGGGCTGATGCCCACCGCCGCGCAGTGGCTCGAGGGCCCTGGGGAAGGCGGCTGCCCCACCCACCGGCTCACCCCGTGGCGCACCGACTGGTCCAGCCAGACGGGCGCCAGCCAGCTCGGCATCCTGCACGGCAGCAACCACGACGTGCCGGCCTTCCGCTGGTACGAGAAGGACACGCACGAGGTCATGGTGTGCAACCGGCCCTCCAGCGCCGCCGAACTCCAGCGCCGGGCCATCGAGCACACCGGCGACGGGGGCCTGCTCACCGTCGACGGCGCCAGCCGCGGCAACCTCTTCAGCGGCGGCGCCGACCAGCTGGCTCTGGTGCTGTCCATGGCCGCGCGAAGAGGCAGGGAGAACCGTTCCCGCTCGGGCTACTTCGCGTACTTCAGCGACCCCGCCAACGCCGTCCGTACGGCCATGTCCTTCGTCGCCGAGGTGCTGCGCGAGATGGGCCAGTCCACGTGGGCCCGGATGAAGAAGCGGCGGCCCCGGGTCAAGCGCGGCGGGCTGTACCCCTTCGTGCGCGCCTTCGCGACCGTCGTCGAGCGGGACGTCGTCGTCGCCGCGGTGATCGGCGACATGCTCGCCGGGCGCAACGCGGTCTACGCGGACCTGGTCGCGTACGACGAGGTGGCCCACCACTCCGGGCCGCGCAGCCGGGACGCCGAGAAGGTCCTGGAGCGCCTCGACCGGTCCCTCGCCCTGATCGCCAAGGTCGCCGAACACGCTCCGCGGCCCTACCGGATCGTGGTGCTGTCGGACCACGGCCAGAGCCCCGGCGAGACCTTCCTGACCCGCTACGGCCTCAGCCTCGGCAACCTGGTCCGGGCCGGGTGCGGGCTGCCCGTGCCGCGCAAGGTACAGCGCACGCACAGCGGCACCGAGGCACGGGCGGCGGTGCGGGCCGCGCTGCGCAGACCCGTCGAGGAGCGCGGCGAGCACCACCGTCCCCCGCGCCGCTCCGAGCCCATCGTGCTGGCCTCCGGCAACCTCGGCCTGGTCTCCTTCCCCGACGTGCCGCACCGGATGAGCCGGGAGGAGATCGACCGCCGCCACCCCGCGCTGCTGTCCACCCTCGCCAACCACCCCGGCGTCGGTTTCGTGCTGGTCCGCAGCGAGGAGTACGGCGGACTCGTGCTGGGCGCGAACGGCGCGGAGGTGCCGGTCGACAAGCTCGACGACGCGCGCCCGGGCCCGCTCGCCGACTTCGGCCCCGGCGCCGCCGACGCCGTACGACGTACGCACTCCTTCCCGCACGTCGCCGACATCATGGTCAACTCCTCGTACGAGCCGACGGAGGGCGAAGTCCTCGCCTTCGAGGAGCAGATCGGCTCGCACGGCGGACTCGGCGGGGCCCAGGCACGCCCCTTTCTGCTGTCACCGACGGCCCTGTCCGTGCCGGTCGAGGACGACGCGGATCTCGTGGGCGCCGAGCAGGTGCACCGCGTACTGCGGCGCTGGCTGCGCGAGTGCGACGGCCCCCAGGTGCCGCTGGCGACGTCCGCGGACGAGCGCGCCGCCTGAGCCACGGTCAGGTGCCGGGCCGGGGCGGCGGAAAATGGGCTGCGGTCGGCGAGCCCCGCGCCCACACTGTTCGCATGGAGCACCGCGCACCCGCGGGGCACTTCCCGACCCCCGAGGATGTTGCGTGCAGGCAGCCGTAACCGTCACCCCCGCCCGCATACCGGAACTGCTGCTCGGCCTCGCGACCGTGCGGCCGGTCTTCCTCTGGGGCGCCCCCGGCATCGGAAAGTCCTCCCTGGTCAGGGAGTTCGCCGAGTCGCTGGGCCTGGAGTGCGTCAGCCTGCTCGGCACCCAGCTCGCACCCGAGGACCTGATCGGCGTCCCGCAGATCCGCGACGGGCGCTCGGTGTTCTGCCCGCCGGAGGCGATCGCCCGTGACGAGCCGTACTGCCTCTTCCTGGACGAGCTGAACGCGGCGACGCCGGATGTGCAGAAGGCGTTCTACTCGCTGATCCTGGACCGGCGCATCGGCAACTACGAGCTGCCCAAGGGCTCGATAGTGATCGGCGCGGGCAACCGCGCCACCGACAACGCGCTGGCCCGCCCGATCGCCTCCGCGCTGATCAACCGCCTCACGCACGTGCACCTGGAGGCCTCCTCCAAGGACTGGCTCGGCTGGGCCGCGGCCAACGGCATCCACCCCTGGGTCGTGGACCACCTCACCGACCGGCCCGACCACCTGTGGTCCAAGCCGCCGAAGACCGAGGAGCCGTTCTCCACGCCCCGCTCCTGGCACATGCTCTCCGACGCGCTGCACTCCTTCGGACCGGCCCTCGACGAGCCGACCCTGAAGGTGATCGCGCACGGAACCCTGACGCCCGCGCACGCGGTCGCCTTCTGCGGCTATGTGAAGATCGTGCGCAGCCGGTTCGGAATCGAGGCGATCGTCAAGGGCGACGCGCGCTGGCCGCACCGCCCCGAGGACCGTGACCTGCTGTACTACCTCGCCGAGTCCTTCCGCGGCCGGCTCGTCAAAGAGCTGCCCGCCAGCAAGGAGCACCTCTCCGCGGGCGGACAGCAGACCGCGTATCGGGCCAAGTCGCTGCTCGTGCAGCTCGCCGAGATCTCCGTGGAGGTCGCGCAGAGCGTCATCGCCCCGGACACCGACGGCAATCCCCTCCTGCCCGCCTGGTTCCTGGTCGAGGCGGCCCGCGACATGCCCCGGCTGGTCGAGGCGCGGCAGTGAGCCGCACCCCGACGAGCCGCAGTAAGGGACAGCCGAAGAAGGACCTGGCGGCGGAGGCGTTCGCGGAGGGGATGCGGCTGGTGCGGGCCAACCGGGCGCTCGCCGCCATCGGCTTCAGCACCTGCCGCCAGGAGGACTGCCCCGACTCACCCCGCGACGGTCTCGTCCGTGTCGACTCCAACGGCGTGCTGCATGTCCACCCCACCCGTCGCGCCGAGCCCGTCGAGTGGGCCTGGGCGGTCGCGCACGCCATCATCCACCTGGGCTTCGGCCATGTCCCGGCGGCGCCGAAGACGCGCGAGCAGCCCGACCGCCACACCCTCGCCGCCCGCTGCGCGGTCGTCAACCGCTTCCTGCTCGGCTTCCCCATCGGCCTCACCCCCGAGGACCTGCCGCCCTCGTACCCTGACGGCGACGAGGAGCAACTCGCCGCCCGCTGGCGGCGCGAGGGGACTCCTGCCCCGTACGAGCGCTGCGGTACCTCCGGCGGCGAGCCGGACCAGCTGCTGGTGCCGTGGGACACCTGGAAAGGCGGCCAGGCCCCGGACTGGCAGATCGAGTTCGCGCACGCCCTGACCCGCACCGTGGCCACGGCGATGGACGTGGCCGGCGGCCGCCGCGGCTCGATGCGCGGCGGGCCCACCCGGCTACAGCCCTGGGAGCGGGCGCTGAGCTGGTTCATCTCCTCCTACCCGCTGCTCGGTGGCATCGCGGCCGGCATCACCCTGGTCGCCGACGCCGAACTGGCCCGCGCCCACGACATCTCCGTCGCCGCCGTGAACGCGGAGGCCGGGGAGATCTACATCAACCCGCTGCGCCAACTGGACGACGAGGAATGGCGGTTCGTCCTCGCCCACGAGATGCTGCACGCCGCCCTGCGGCACGGCGACCGCTGCGGCCCCCGCGACCCGTACCTCTTCAACATCGCGGCCGACTACGTCATCAACGGCTGGCTGTGCGAGATGCAGGTCGGCACGATGCCCGAAGGACTCCTGTACGACGCGGAGTTGAAGGATCTGTCGGCGGAGGAGGTGTACGACCGGATCGCGAAGGACCTGCGCCGGATGCGCCGGCTGTCCACGCTCCGCGGCAAGGGCGCTGGTGACATACTCGGCGCCCCGCTCGGCTCCCCGCGCGACTACGTGGACCTGGACGAGCTCTACCGGCGCGGCCTGAGTCACGGCTTCGACCTGCACCAGCAGCTGGAGCGGGGCTATCTGCCGGGCGGTCTGGTCGAGGAGATCCGCGCGCTCAGCCATCCGCCGCTGCCTTGGGACGCCCGCCTGGCCCGCTGGTTCGACGAGTTCGTGCCCCGCCCCGAGCCGGTACGGACGTACGCGCGCCCCTCGCGCCGTCAGGCGTCCACCCCCGGCATCCCACGCGCGGGACGGTACTTCCCGCCGGAGGAGATCGCCCGTTGCACCTTCGGCGTCGTCCTCGACACCTCCGGCTCCATGGACCGCACGCTGCTCGGCAAGGCGCTGGGTGCCATCGCCTCGTACGCCGAGGCCCGGGACGTACCGGCCGCGCGGGTGGTGTTCTGCGACGCGGCGCCGCACGACGCGGGCTATCTGCCGGTCACCGAGATCGCCGGACGGGTGCGGGTGCACGGGCGCGGCGGTACGGTGCTGCAGCCCGGCATCGATCTGCTGCACCGCGCGGACGACTTCCCGCCGGGCGCGCCGCTGCTGGTCATCACGGACGGCTGGTGCGACGTGCTGCGGGTGCGGCGCGAGCACGCGTATCTGATTCCGCAGGGTGCGCGGCTCCCGTTCACGGCGCGCGGACCGGTCTTCCGCGTGCGGTGAGCTGTCATTCTGGGTGAGTCGCGCGCAGGTGTGATCGGATGGTGCGCACGGACCCCGAAAACGGGACCCCATCGAAGGGAATCATCGTGGCAACCACGCGCACCGCGCACACCGTGTGGGAAGGCAACCTGCTCGAGGGCAGCGGCGTCGTCACCTTCGACTCCTCCGGCATCGGCCAGCAGCCGGTGACGTGGGCGTCGCGGGCGCAGGACGCCAACGGCAAGACCAGCCCCGAGGAGCTGATCGCCGCCGCTCACTCCAGCTGCTTCTCCATGGCACTGTCGCACGCCCTCGCGGGCGCGGGCACCCCGCCCACCAAGCTCGTCACCAACGCCGACGTCACCTTCCAGCCCGGCGAGGGCATCACCGGCATCCACCTGACGGTGGAGGGTACGGTGCCGGGCCTCGACAACGACGGTTTCGTCGCGGCGGCCGAGGACGCGAAGAAGAACTGCCCGGTCAGCGCGGCGCTGACCGGCACGACGATCACCCTGACGGCCAAGCTGGCCTGACGTCCGGAAGCAGTACGGCGCCGCGGTCCCCACGCAGGGCCCGCGGCGCTGTCATGTCCGCCCCATTGACAAGAACGCACTCAAGTTTTGTGCTTGAAGGTGGGCAGCGCCCTGGCGGAAGGGGACGGACATGGCACGTGCGGTCGGGATCGACCTCGGAACGACGAACTCGGTGGTGGCCCTTCTCGAAGGCGGCGACCCCACGGTCGTGACCAACGCGGAGGGCGCGCGCACCACCCCCTCCGTGGTGGCCTTCGCCAAGAACGGCGAGGTGCTCGTCGGCGAGGTCGCCAAACGTCAGGCCGTGACGAACGTGGAGCGCACCGCGCGCTCGGTCAAGCGCCACATGGGCGACGCGGGCTGGCGCTTCCCGGAGCAGGGCTCCGTCGACGGCACCCGCTACCGTGCCCAGGAACTGTCGGCGCGCGTTCTGCAGAAGCTGAAGCGGGACGCGGAGGCCTACCTCGGTGAGGACGTCACGGACGCCGTGATCACCGTGCCCGCCTACTTCGACGACGCCCAGCGCCAGGCCACCAAGGAGGCGGGCGAGATCGCGGGCCTGAAGGTGCTGCGGATCATCAACGAGCCGACGGCCGCCGCCCTCGCCTACGGCCTCGACCGGGGCGAGGAGCAGACCGTCCTCGTCTTCGACCTGGGCGGCGGCACCTTCGACGTCTCGCTCCTGGAGATCGGCGACGGCGTCATCGAGGTCAAGGCGACCAACGGCGACACCCGGCTCGGCGGCGACGACTGGGACCAGCGCATCGTCGAACACCTCGCGCAGCGCTTCAAGGCCTCGTACGGCATCGATCTCGGCCACGACAAGATGGCGCTGCAACGGCTGCGCGAGGGCGCCGAGAAGGCCAAGATCGAACTGTCCAGCTCCTCCGAGACCACCGTCAACCTGCCCTACATCACCGCCACCGCCGACGGCCCCCTGCACCTCGAGGAGAAACTGACCCGTGCCCAGTTCCAGGAGCTGACCGCCGATCTGCTCGACCGCTGCAAGACCCCCTTCCACCAGGCGGTCAAGGACGCGGGCGTCAAGCTCGCCGCGATCGACCACGTCATCCTGGTCGGCGGTTCGACCCGGATGCCCGCCGTCACGGACCTGGTCAGGGAACTCACCGGCAAAGACCCGCACAAGGGTGTCAACCCGGACGAGGTCGTGGCGCTCGGCGCGGCTCTCCAGGCGGGTGTCATCAGGGGGGATGTGAAGGACGTCCTGCTCCTCGACGTCACCCCGCTGTCCCTCGGCATCGAGACCAAGGGCGGCATCATGACCAGGCTCATCGAGCGCAACACCACGATCCCGACCCGCCGTTCGGAGATCTTCACCACGGCCGCGGACAACCAGCCCTCGGTCGGCATCCAGGTCTACCAGGGCGAACGCGAGATCGCCGCGTACAACAAGAAGCTCGGCGTCTTCGACCTCACCGGGCTGCCGCCCGCACCGCGTGGAGTCCCGCAGATCGAGGTCGCCTTCGACATCGACGCCAACGGGATCATGCACGTCTCCGCGAAGGACCTCGCCACCGGGCGCGAACAGAAGATGACCGTCACGGGCGGCTCCGCGCTCCCCAAGAACGACATCGACCGCATGATGCGCGAGGCCGAGCAGTACGCCGAGGAGGACCGCGCGCGCCGCGAGGCCGCCGAGACCCGCAACCAGGCCGAACAACTCGTCTACCAGACGGAGAAGTTCCTCCGTGAGAACGACGAACGCATCCCCTCAGAGACGAAACCCGAGGTCGAGTCCGCCGTCGCCGATCTCAAGCACCTTCTGGAGGACTCCGCCACCGACACCACCGCCCTGCGCACCGGCGTCGAGAAGCTGGCCTCGGTGAGCCAGAAGATGGGCCAGGCCATGTACGCCCAGGCCCAGCAGACCCGCCAGGAGGAGCCGGCCGCCGAGCACACCACGGCGGCGGAGGACGGTGTGGTGGACGCCGAGATCGTGGACGACGAGAGGGAGACGAGGGGCGGCGCGGCGTAAGGGCTTTTTTGAGGGGAGGGGCTCTCTGCGAGCCCCTCCCTGGGGAGCCGTCCCCGGGGAGCCCTCCCCGGGAAGCCCTCAGTAGGAAGCCCTCAGTAGGAGTCTCGGATCTCCCGCAGGATCTCCTTGGTGCGGGGCACGGATGCGGCGTGGGCGGACATGTGGTCCAGCACTTCCAGGTGCATGGCCACCTCGGGGCGCGAATCCAGGTAGATGGCTCCGGTCAGGTACTCGCTGTAGACCATGTCGGGCAGTTCCGGCTCCGCGAAGCGGAACAGCGCGAACGAGGTGTACGTCCCCGGATGCGGGCCGCTCGCGTACTCGGCGACCTGGACGGAGATGTCGTCGCTCTCCATCTCCCGCAGCAGTCGGTCGATCTGGTCCCGCATGACCTCCCCACGGATGCTCACCGGGCGCCGCAGCGCGGTCTCGTCCATGATCACCCAGAGGTGGGGCCGGTGCTCGCGCCCCAGCAGCAGCTGTTGCCGCGTCATGCGCAGCGTCACATGCCGCTCGATGGCCTCGGGCCCCGTCTGGCCCACCGTTCCCGCCTCCAGCACGGCGCGCGCGTACTCCTCGGTCTGCAGCAGCCCGGGCACGAAGTGCGGCTCGTACGAGCGGATCAGTCGGGCGGCGCCCTCCAGGCTGACGTGCATGCTGAACCAGTCCGGCAGCACATCGTGGAACCGCTGCCACCAGCCCGGCTGGTTCGCCTCCTCGGCGAGCGCGACGAAGGCGGCCACCTCGTCGTCGGCCACTCCGTACGTCGTCAGCAACACCTGGAGGTAGGGGATCTTGAGGGCGACCTCGGCCATCTCCATCCGCCGCACCGTCGCCGGGGCGACACGCAGGACACGCGCGGCTTCTTCCCGCTTCAGCCCGGTGGCCTCCCGCAATTCCTGCAGCCGCCGCCCGAGCACCACTTGCCCTACGGTGGGCGCAGCCCGCCGCTCACTCACGCCACGCCCTCCCCAAGCGCCGAAGCCTCCACTCAAACGGATCGGCGACGCTCCGTCAAGACACCAGTGACTGAAGGTATTTGACCGTCGCCGGATCCGCGGGGAGAAACGTCTCGATGGCCAGCTCGGCGACGGTGACGTCCATCGGGGTGTTGAAGGTGGAGATGGACGAAATGAAGGACAGCACGCGCCCGCCGTGCCCGATCTGCAGAGGGAGAGCGAAATAGGGAACGGGCTCGACATCTTCATCCGGTTCCAGTGCCGCTTCCCCTTCCTGTCCCTGATCCGGTACCGGGTAGGCCGCCACCTCCTCGTAGAGCGCACGCAGTGGCTCGGAGCGGTCCAGGGCGATCTGCCGTTCCATCTGCGCGAGCAGGTGGTCGCGCCACTCGCGGTGGTTGCGGATCCGTGGCGCCAGGCCCTCCGGGTGGAGGGTCAGCCGCATCGCGTTCAGCGGCGGCGTGAGCAGCGACTCGCAGACGCCCTCCAGAAGCATGGTGATGCCACGGTTGGCGGCGAGCACGGTGTACGTGGCGTCGACCACCAGCGCCGGGTAGGGCTCGTAGCCCTGGATCAGCCGCTCCATGCCCTGGCGCAGGGCGTCCATCGAGGGGTCGTCGAGGGGGGTCTCCGGGTAGTGGGGCGCGTAGCCGGCGGCCAGGAGCAGCGCGTTGCGCTCCCGTACGGGGACGTCCAGGTGTTCGGCCAGCCGCAGCACCATCTCCTCGCTCGGACGGGAGCGGCCGGTCTCGATGAAGCTGATGTGCCGGGCCGAGGAGTCGGCCCGCAGCGCCAGTTCCAGCTGGCTGACCCGACGCTGTTCCCGCCAGCCGCGCAGCAGCGGGCCGACGCCCTTGCCGACGGAGTTGGTTGAGGGCCTGGTCGGACCGGACGCGACGATGGACATACGCCGACCGTAACCGAGGAAGGCCGTGGGCGGAGGGTGGGCCTTGCCCTCGAACGCCGGACGGCCGGGACTTTTCGGGGCGCGGGAACTGCGCGACCAGCCCCCCCACCCGCAGCCGAAGACGCAACCGGGGGGTCCGGAGGCGAAGCCCCGGGGGGTGACGGGGCGCCGAAGAGCCTTGGTCGGGGGACTGTGGCAGGCTGAGGACCAGCCCCCACCACACCCCACCGCACGCAGAACGGAGCGAGGTCATGCCCGTCGAACCGCTGTCGCAGAAGGAGATCGAGGAGCAGCTCGCGGAGCTGCCCGGCTGGTCGCTGGACGGCGACCACCTCGCCCGCTCCTACCACCTCCCCTCCCACTTCGCCGCGACCGCGATGGTCGTACACATCGCCCAGGTGCAGGAGGAGCTCGACCACCACTCCGACCTCACCCTCGGCTACAACACGATCTCCCTCACCGTGAACACCCACAGCGTCGGCGGCGCCGTCACCGAGCTCGACCTCAAGCTCGCCCGCAGGGTGGAGGCACTCGCTCCGGGACATGGCGCACACTGATCCGCATGCTGGACTACGACAAGGAAGCCGACGAATACGACGCCAGCAGGGGCGGTGAGCCCAGAGCCGGCGCGGCCGCGACCGCCGTCCTCGGCCTCGTCCCCGACGACGTACGGGCCCTGCTCGACGTCGCCTGCGGCACCGGAATAGTCACGCGCCGCCTCGCCGCCGCCCGCCCGACGCTCCGGGTGACGGGCGCGGACGCCGCGCAGGGCATGGCCCGGATGGCGGCGGCACGGCTCCCGGGCGCGGTGATCCGCGCCGACAGCCGCCGACTGCCCTTCCCCGACGCCTCGTTCGACGCCGTCACCAGCGTCTGGCTGCTCCATCTGGTCGACGGCGCCGAGGACGTCCGCGCCATCGTCGCCGAGTGCGCGCGGGTCCTGCGCCCGGGTGGGGTGTACGTCACCACCGTCGACAAGGCCGCCGCACATGACGTGGGCAGCGACATCGACGCCGTACTCGCCTCCCGCCCGCGCCGCCCCGCCCAGGACCGCCCCGAGGACGTCGAGGCGTACGCCGTCGAGCACGGCCTCACCCCGGCCGGCCGGGCCCGTTTCCGGGGCCACGGCCAGGGCCGCAGCCCGCGCAGCACGGTGGCGGACCTGCGCCGCGGCTGGTTCACCCGGATCGCCCCGGACGACCCGCTGACCGAGCGCTTCGTCACGCTGCTCGAAGCGCTGCCCGATCAGGAAGTTCCGCGCCCCGACCCGCAGTTCGCTCTCCGGGCATTCACGAAGATCCCCGCCGCGCGAACTCCATGACCCAGTTGGTCACCCACGTCTTCTCCCCGTCCACGGAGAAGGCCTGCTCCCAGCGGGCCGTGGTCGGGGAGATCCCCGACCACACGAACCGCACCCGCACGTCCTTCCCGTCGTGGGTGTCGTCGCCGTGGAACTCACCGCGCCCGTCAGGGCCGAACCGCCCCACCACCGGCGGGAACAGCTTCCCGCTGCGGCTCGACGACCAGTTCAGCGACCACACCCGCGCCGCCGGGTCGAAGAGCCGCAGGGTGAGCCCCTGCCAGCCCTGACCGGGCACCGTCATCTCGTCGAGGTTCGCGGCCCCGTCGAACAGGCTCCAGCAGCGGTTCGTGGCAGGGAACTCCTCCCACCCGCTGTCGGCGTCGAGGAAGTCGGTCAGACGCCTGTTGTGGACGTCCCACTCGCCGTGGAAGAAGTCGAAGTCGTGCGGGCTGCTCATGAGCGGTCTCCAGTCGTGCCCTGGGGGAGGGAGTCGGCAAGGTAGGCGTCGAGGTCGGGGGCGTCGGGCGCGAGCATGTGCCGCACCCAGGCGTCGCGTTCGTGCAGGATCGGCGGCAGCTCCCAGACGCAGCCGATCCAGGGGAGGTCGGGTGTGATGAAGTGCGTGGGGTCACGGTCCGGGCAGCCCAGGACCGGCTGGCCCGCCGACGCGCCCCGGAAGTGCAGGACGTTGTCCCACACCCAGCTGTACGCGTTGAGGTAGGCGCCGTCGTCGCCGCCCCGGTGCAGTACGACGAAGGTCGCGGGCGGTGTGCCGTCGGGCTCCGGCAGCAGTTTCGGCAGCATCGCGTACGCCGCCGCCTCGATGTCGGGCGCGATACCGGCCGGGTCCGCGGTGACGTGGTAGCGCTTGATCCGTCGCCCCGCCATCTCGATGGGCGGCGGCACGGTCAGCAGTTTCTCCCTGAAGTTCCGGGAGTTCGGGTCGTTCCGTGAGTTCGAGGGGTTCGAGGAGTTCGGGAAGGTCGTCGAAGCCATGACGCGCACGCTAGGCCGACTTCACTGACATCCTGTGTCAGTGAAGTCCAGCCGGCTCGTCTCGATCCTCCTGCTGCTCCAGACCCGCGGCCGGATGACCGCCGCCGACCTCGCCGAGGAGCTCGACGTCTCGGTGCGCACGGTCTACCGGGACGTGGAGGCGCTGAGCGCGGCGGGCGTCCCGCTGTACGGCGATGCCGGGCACGCCGGCGGCTACCGCCTCCTCGACGGCTACCGCACCCGTCTCACCGGCCTCACGGAGGGGGAGGCCGAGGCCCTCTTCCTCGCCGGCGTCCCCGGCCCCGCCGCCGAGCTGGGCCTCGGCCCGGTCCTGGCCGCCGCTCAGTTGAAGGTGCGTGCCGCCCTCCCGCGCGAGCTGCGCAAGCACGCCGACCGGATCAGCGGCCGCTTCCACCTGGACGCCCCCGGCTGGTACGCGGACGCCGACGACACCCCGTACCTCCCCGCCGTCGCCGACGCCGTCTGGAACGCGCGGGGGCTGAACGTCCTGTACCGCCGCTGGCGCGAGCCAACGGATGTGCGGCGCCGCCTGGAGCCGTACGGCCTGGTTCTGAAGGCAGGCCGCTGGTACGTCGTCGCGGGCCCCGGACCGCGTACGTACCGCGTCGACCAGATCCTCGAACTCAGCGCCACCGGTGACGAGTTCAGCCGCCCGGAGGCGTTCGACCTGGCCGCGTACTGGACTGCGTACCAACGGGAGTTCCACGACCGCCTGCACCGTGCCGAGGCAGTGATCAGGGTGGCCCCGGGAACCCGACTCACCGGTCCGGCGGCGCGAGCCGTCGAGGTCAACGGTCACGCGGATCAAGACGGTTGGACGCGTGCCGCCGTACCCATCGAGTCCCTCGACCAGGCCCACGACGAATTCCTTCGACTGGGCGCGGCGATCGAGGTGCTGGAGCCCGCCGGACTGCGGGACCGCATCGCGCACACGGTGGCGGCACTGGCCCGTCTGTATGCGTAGCGAGCCCTTGCACACAGATGCCTGAAGGCGGCAACTCCTCCGTACACGGCGGCGACTGGGGGAACAGAAGCAGTCTGTCCTCTCAGGAGGTAACCATCGTGCAGCACCCGCACAGCACCAGGTCCCGGTCCTGGTCGCGTACCGCCACAGCTGGCCCTTGCCGCCGTCGTACGGGCCGCCCTTGTCGCTGTAGGCGAGGTAGAGGTAGCCGTCCGTGGCGTCGAGGACGCCCTTGTGGGCGAGGTAGCCGGTGGGCTGTCCTGGCAGCCGGGACCAGGTCGCGCCGCCGTCCGTCGAGCGGTAGACCGCGTTGTCCTTGTCGGCGACCCCGACGTAGATCGTCTGCGTGGCGTTTCCGGAGGTGCCCGTCGACTCGTCGAAGGTGACCCAGACGATTCCCTGGTTGTCGGAGGCGTAGCCGCTGGTGTCGGACGCGTCCTGCACGTAGTTGCCGGCGTTCGGGAAGTTGGTCACCTGCGACCATGTGACACCCGAGTCCGTGGACCGCCACAGACCCTTGCCGCTGGGCGCGCCGAGGTACAGCACGCTGTCCTTGCCGGGGTCGATCGCGAGGCGCTCACCCATGCCCCGGCCCGGCATGTTCCCGCCCAGCTTGAAGGGCAGGTCCGTCCTCTGCCAGCTCGCGCCCCGGTCGGCGGAGCGCAGCACGGCACCGTTGCCGGGGTCCCAGCTGTTCGTGTACGTGCCGACCGCCGCGTACACCTTGTTCGGGTCGACGGAGTCGGACGCGAGGCTGACCACCCCGGTGTGGCCCCACTGGTCCCAGCCGACCGAGTCCGTGAGCGGGGTCCAGGTCTTCGTCGACTCCTGCCAGCGGTAGGCGCCGCCGATGTCCGTGCGGGCGTAGGCGAGGTTCTTCTCGGAGCGGTTGAAGACGATGCCGGGGACGAATCCGCCGCCGTCGATCCGCGCGTTCTTCCAGGTGTACGTGTCGGCGGCGAGCGCGGTTGTCGGGGTGCTCGCGGCGAGGGCGGACGGGCTGCCCGCCAGTAGGCCGGCGGCGAGAGCCAGTACGGCGGTGAGGATGCGGGTTCTTCGCACGGTGGGGTCCTCTCCGAAGGAGGGCGTGACGACCGGGCGGCCCCCAGTGCGGGTGGGGGCCGCCCGGCGAGGTGGTCCCGTCGTCAGGTGACGGGACCACGCACGCGGAGCTTCGGGCGCCCGGAGAGGCGCGGTGCTGGGCCTCGCGCCCGCCAGGGGCGCGGGGAACTGCGCGACCGGCCACAACCGGCCCGCAGCTCAAGTACCGCCCTTCCCACGGAGCGCCCGGCGGGGACTATTCGAGAAGCTCCGCGTACGAGCCCATGGCCAGGGCGATGTCCGCCTGGGCCCAGAACCGGTGGTACGTGAAGGAAGGCGCGGCTCCGCCCGCCAGATAGGCCTCGATCTTCGACCAGTTCGGGTCGTTCTTGTAGAAGGACCTGAGCGAGGTGAAGGTCGAGGAGGAGTTGATCGTGTCGCCGTTCGGCATCTTGCCGCTCCAGCCGCTCGGGACGTAGACCGTGTCGTCGAAGCGGTTGTAGTCGGCGCGGGTCTCCGGGACCGCGATGCCCAGGCTGTCCTGGTAGTTGTTCCACATGCCGTCGAGTAGTGCCTTCGCCGTCGTCTTCGCCTGTGCGTTGCCGGACTTGGCGGCGTAGTACGACAGGGTCTTGGCGTACGCGGCCGCCACACCCACGTCGTTGGTGTAGTCGGCGACCGTCACGTGAAGTCCGCTGTTGGCGCCGGGACTCGACGCGTTCCAGGTGTCCGGGGCGCCGGACCACTGGAGCGTGGAGGGGATCTGGTAGGTGCCGTCCGGGTTGATCGTGGTCTTGGACAGCGCCCAGGAGACCCACTTGTCGAGGATCGCCTTCGCGCTCGCGTTGCCCGTCTGCTGGTAGTACTCGGCGACCCGCTCCATGGACCAGGCCTGGAAGCCGAACCACTGGTTGGACGGCGGGTCGTGGTACACGGGCTGCTGGTCGTAGTACATGCCGTAGAAGGTCGGCGTCCCGGCCGGCGGGGTCGCGTAACGGCCCGCCCAGCTGTTGGTCGCGCCGCCCGCGATGGCGCCCTCGTTGGACTGCAGCCAGCGGTAGAACTCCAGCTGCCGGGTGAGGGAGGTACCCCAATCGGCCGCACCGGTCGAGGACTTGGGCTTCAGATCGGCGTACGAGCTGAGCGCGTACGCGGCCAGCGGGTTCTGGTAGCCGCCGTGGACATGGCTGGAGCCGATGCGCCAGGCCCAGCCCGCGGAGGTGTCGGTCGCGCCGCCCCAGGCGTAGTACCAGGAGAGCAGATAGTGCGAGGCGTCCTTGCCGGTGCCGGCCGCGCAGGTCGACGGGCCGACACAGTTGCCGATCTTCTTGAAGTACTTGTCGTACATGGCGTAGCGCAGATAGTCGCCCATCTTCGCCGCCTTGCCGACGGTCGCGGACACATCGCCGCCCTTGCCCTGCGCCTTGGCCCACACGTCGGCCCAGTACGCGGCCTGCACGGCCCGCGCGTCGGCGTCCGGCGCGTCGGTGTACTTCCACTGCTTGGCGTACGAGGAGTCCCCCGTGAAGAGGTCCAGGTAGCCGTTGGTGGAGCCGTACTTGAAGGCGTCGCAGGTCGGCTGCGGCACGGTCTCCCACACCGACTCCTGCGCGCCGCGCTGGAAGGTGTTGATGTACGACGGTCCGGTCGAGGTCGGTCCGGCCTCGCACTTGCCGGGCTCGTTGCCGTAGCCGTAGACGTTGTCGACGTCCTGGAGCCAGTGCATGCCGTACACGTCGTCCGTGCCGTACGCGCTCTTCAGCTCGGCCGCGATCGGGTCGGAGCCGACGGAGACGCCCGTGTCGAGCTTGGCCGGGTACTCGTTCGGAGTGTCCAGCTCGGGTGCGTACGTGGCCGGCTTCGAGGCGTTGTAGAAGGAGTTCGTCGGCTGGTCGGCGTGGGTGGGGATCATGTACGTCTCCATGGTCGTCCACGCGGCGTTGAACTTGGACCAGTCGCCGGTGACCTTCCCGTACATCGCCTGCAGCCAGATCAGATAGCTGTACGCCTCCGACGTCGTCTCATGACCCTGGTCCGGCGCCTCGACGATCAGCGTCTCCACCGAGTGGTAGGGGATGCCCTCGGGGGAGAAGTAGCCGTTCGCCGGATTGGTGATCTTGCCGTAGAGGTCCAGGAAGCGCGCGTCGTACGCCTTCGACGCGGCCAGCTCCGTCACGGTGACCGTCGCCTTGGCGTACCCGGTCGCCGAGGCCGTGAAGGTCGCGGCGCCGGTCCCGGAGGTGTCGGCGGTGACGGTGACGTTCTGCGCCGTGTTCCAGTTGGCCGGGGTGAAGGTCAGCGAGGCGCCGCCGGTGACGGACAGTCCCGTATTGCCGTCCGTACGGGCGGTCGTCACCGTCACGTTCGCGGCCGGCTGTTTCGAAAGCTGCACGGCGAACGTTCCCGGCTTGCCCTGCTGGATGCCGAGTTGGGTCGGCGAGGCCACCACGGCGGGACCCGAGGCGACCGTGATGCCGACCGGTGTGGACGCCGCGGCAGCACCCAGGCTGTCGTACGCCTTGGCCACCAGCGAATGACTGCCGACGGTCAAGCCGGAGGTCGACAGCGTGTAGGGGGAGCTGGTGTCCGTGCCCAGCAGGGTCGTGTCGTCGTAGAACTCGACCTTGCCGATCGTCGCGTTGTCGGCGGCCGCCGCGGTCGCGGCCAGCGGGATCGCGTCGCCCTGCGTGTAGACCGCGCCCGCGGCCGGGCTGGTCAGCACGGTGACCGGCGGCTGGTGGGCGCCGGTGCAGGTGGTGCCGTTGATCGCGAAGGAGGCGGGCGCCGTGTTGGTGCCGCTGTAGGTGAACTGCGCGCCGGTGGAGACCGCTGCCCCGGCGGCGATCGTCCCGTTCCAGGAGGCGTTCTTCGCCGTGACCGTGCTGCCGGATTGCGACCAGGTCCCGTTCCAGCCGCTGGTCAGCGTCTGGTTGCCCGCGTAGTCGTACGTCAGGGTCCAGCCGTTGATCGGGTCGGTGCCCCGGTTGGTGAGCGTGAGATCCGCGGTGAAGCCGGAGCCCCAGTCATTGGTCTTGTAGTCGACGCTGCACTGAACTCCCGCCGCCTGAGCAGGAGTTGAACCGTTCGCGAGCATCGTGAGCGGAAGTGCGAGAGCGGCCACACCGGCGGTCCACAGCCGTCGCCATCGTCGTAGCAGCGCGCCTGTGTCGAGAGACCGAACGCGCGGCGGCCCGAAGGGGTGAGCACGATCGGGCTCTCGACGCAGGCTGGGGCGCCCTGGAGGCGATCCGGACGAAGATGCGCGTCTTCTCCTTCTGGAGCTGGGGTGCATGTGCTGGTTCCTCCTTGCGGCTCGGAGAAGTGGGGGGCGGAGCAGCAACAAGCCTTGAACCAGTGGGAGCGCTCCCATATTGGAGAGGGGGGTCGAAGGGGTCAAGGTGCTTGAAGAGTCGAAATTGTTCGATTGATCAACAGTGCGACGCCTCTGTCCTTTACCGGCACATGGCGCTAACTTCATCCGCACCAGTGGGAGCGGTTCCATCAGTCGACGCGTCCGTCACGACGCGCCCGAGCTGCAAGGAGTCGCTCATGCGACACCCTCCGCGTTCAGGACTTTTAGTGGTCGGCGCCGCGGTCGCCCTCGTGGGCACCGCGATCGCGCCGGTCGTCACGGCTTCAGGAGCCACACCCGCGTGCACGGTGGACTACTCCGTCACGAGCCAGTGGGACACCGGCTTCCAGGGCGCCGTGAAGATCACCAACAACATGGCCGCGCTCAGCGGTTGGAGTCTCACCTTCGACCTCACGGGCGGTCAGAAGGTCAGCCAGGGCTGGAACGCCAAGTGGTCCCAGTCCGCGACGACGGTCACCGCGGCCAACGAGAGCTGGAACGGCTCGCTGGGCTCAGGGGCCAGTGTCAGTGCCGGGTTCCTCGCCTCGTGGTCGGGGAGCAACGCCGTACCCACGACGTTCAAGCTCAACGGCACGACGTGCAACGTGGACACGGAGCCGTCGCCGACCCCGACGGATCCGCCGCCCACGACCGGTACGGCACCCAAGCTGCGCGTCTCCGGGAACAAGCTCGTCGACGCCGACGGTACGACGCGGCGGCTCCTCGGCGTCAACCGCTCCGGCGGCGAGTTCATGTGTGTCCAGGGATACGGCATCTTCGACGGCCCGGTCGACGACGCCTCGGTCAAGGCGATCGCCGACTGGAAGGCCAACACGGTCCGCATCCCGCTCAACGAGGAGTGCTGGCTCGGCTTGTCCGACATCAAACCGGAGTACGCGGGCGCCAACTACGTCTCCGCGGTCAAGGACCTGGTCGCCAAGGTCGAGGCGCACGGGATGACCCCGCTCGTCGAACTGCACTGGAACTACGGGCAGTACACCGGTAACTCGGCGGGCTGCTCCGACGTGCACGCCACCTGCCAGAAGCCGATGCCGGACGCGCAGTACAGCCCGGCGTTCTGGTCCTCGGTCGCCAGTACCTTCAAGGACGACCAGGCCGTCGCCTTCGACCTGTTCAACGAGCCCTACCCGGACCGCGCGACCTCCACCACCGCTCAGGCGTGGGCCTGCTGGAAGGACGGCGGCGCCTGCCCGGGCATCGGATACGAGGTGGCCGGGATGCAGGACCTGGTCGACGCGGTGCGCGGCACCGGCGCCAGGAACCTGATCCTGGCCGGCGGGCTCGCGTACTCCAACGACCTGAGCCAGTGGCTGACGTACAAGCCCAGCGATCCGACGGGCAACCTCGCCGCCGCCTTCCACACCTACAACTTCAACACCTGCGCCAGTGAGAGCTGCTGGAACTCGACGCTCGCCCCGGTGGCTGCCCAAGTCCCGCTCGTGGCGGGGGAGATCGGCGAGAACACCTGCTCCCACGGCTTCATCGACACCGCGATGAAGTGGTTCGACGACCGGGGACTCTCCTACCTCGGCTGGACCTGGAACACCTGGGACTGCTCCTCCGGTCCCTCCCTCATCTCCAGTTACGACGGCACTCCCACGTCGTACGGAGTCGGGCTGCGTGATCACCTGCGCGCCCTCAACGGATAACCGGTGCGCGCCCTCAACGGATAACCGGTGCGCGCGCTCAACGGATAACCGGTGCGCGCGCTCAACGGATGACCGGCGCAGGAATCAGAGGCACACCCGCGCAGGGACCCGACGCACACCCGCGCAAGAAGTCAACGGACACCCGCACAAGAAGAGATGGGAACCCGCACTCATGAGTCGTACCAAATCCGCGCTCTTAGGGGCGCTCGTCCTGCTCGCCGGTGCCTCGGGCACCGCCGTGGCGGCCGTTCCCGCGGACCCAGCCGGGATCGCCGCCATTCCCTGCACCGTCGACTACAAGGTGCAGAACCAGTGGGACACCGGCTTCACCGCCGCCGTCACGGTCACCAACAACAGCGCCGCCAAGACCTCCTGGGCGGTGAAGTGGGCGTACGCCGGGAACCAGAAGGTGACCTCGGGCTGGAACGCGAAGATCAGCCAGAGCGGCACCGCCGTCACCGCGGCCAACGAGACCTACAACGGGACGCTGGCGACCGGCGGTTCGGTCAGCTTCGGCTTCAACGCCTCCTACAGCGGCACCAACGCGCTGCCCACCTCCTTCACCCTCGACGGGGTGACCTGCAACGTCGACGACGGCAGCGGTGGCGGAGGCGGCGGAGGGGGCAGTGACCCCTCCGGGAGAGTCGACAACCCGTACGCCGGTGCCAAGGTGTACGTGAATCCGGAGTGGTCCGCGAAGGCGGCGGCCGAGACCGGCGGCAGCCGGATCTCCAACCAGCCCACCGGCGTCTGGCTCGACCGGATCGCCGCGATCAACGGGGCGAGCGGCAGCATGGGCCTGCGCGCCCACCTCGACGCGGCGCTCGCGCAGAAGGGCAGCGGCGAAGAGGTCGTCCAACTGGTCGTCTACGATCTGCCCGGACGTGACTGCGCGGCCCTCGCCTCCAACGGAGAGCTCGGCCCGACGGAGATCGACAAGTACAAGACGCAGTTCATCGACCCGATCGCGGCGATCCTCGCGGACAGCAAGTACGCCTCGCTGCGGATCGTCACGACCATCGAGATCGACTCGCTGCCGAACCTCGTCACCAACACCGGCAGCCGGGCCACCGCCACCCCGCAGTGCGACACCATGCTCGCCAACGGCAACTACGTGAAGGGCGTGGGCTACGCGCTCGCCAAGCTCGGCGCGATCCCGAACGTCTACAACTACCTGGACGCCGGCCACCACGGCTGGATCGGCTGGGACGACAACTTCGCCCCGTCCGCCACCCTGTTCAAGCAGGCGGCCACCAGTGAGGGCGCCACGGTCGACGACGTCGCCGGGTTCATCACCAACACGGCGAACTACAGCGCCCTGAAGGAGAACAACTTCACCATCGACGACACGGTGAACGGCACCTCCGTCCGCCAGTCCAAGTGGGTCGACTGGAACCGTTATGTCGACGAGCTGTCCTTCGCCCAGGCCTTCCGCAACCAGCTCGTGTCGGTCGGCTTCAACTCCGGCATCGGCATGCTGATCGACACCTCCAGGAACGGCTGGGGCGGCACCGCCCGGCCCACCGGTCCCGGCGCGACGACCAGCGTCGACACCTACGTCGACGGCGGGCGCTACGACCGCCGTATCCACGTCGGGAACTGGTGCAACCAGGCCGGTGCCGGTCTCGGTGAGCGCCCGCAGGCCTCCCCGACCACCGGGATCGACGCCTATGTGTGGATGAAGCCCCCGGGTGAGTCCGACGGCTCCAGCTCCGCCATCGCCAACGACGAGGGCAAGGGCTTCGACCGGATGTGCGACCCGACGTATACGGGCAACCCCCGGAACAACAACAACATGTCCGGCGCGCTGCCGAACGCCCCGCTGTCGGGGCACTGGTTCTCGGCGCAGTTCCAGCAGCTGATGACGAACGCGTATCCGCCGCTGTAGGGCGCCCCACCTGGTGATCCGCCGGGGGTCAGGCCTTCTGGGCCAGCCCCCGGCGGATCGCGAACTCCACCGCCGAGTAGTCGCCGTCCGCCCGCTCCAGCTCGTAGGGCACCGCCGGATACAGCGGCGGCTGAGCCATGAAACGAGGGCGCGTGCCGTGGTGCGGCTGCGCCGCGTGCACCAGGAACGGGTGGCAGAGGAATGCGTCGCCGGGGTGGCCGGTGGCGTGGGCGTGCGGGCGGTGCGCGGAGGCCTCGGCCACCTTCGGGCCGAGTTCGAGGAACGAGGCCCCCGCCTCGCCGTACGGCTCCAGGACCGGGGGCACATCGAGGTGCGAGCCCACCCTGATACGGGTCGGGGCGTCGGCCTCGGTCACCTCGCTGAACAGGAAGAGCATCAGCAGGGCCCGGCCCCGAGAGCGGAGATTGGAGTGGTAGAGCGTCTCGCCGTCGGGGAGGTAGCTCCCTTCGATGTGCCAGCCCGCGTCGTCCGGCTCCTCCGCGTGCGGGAACCGCAGCGGGAAGCTGCCCAGCGCATAACGCGGCTCCCAGCGTCTCTCGCCGACCAGCAGATCGAAGGCCTGGTGCAGGGCGGGGGAGTTGGCCGCGGCGGCGAACGGGCCCTGCGCCATGTTGCTCACCCAGTGCACGGGGTCCTTCCAGGTGCCGGGGTCGTCCGGGTCGTACCCCGTCTCCTTCCACAGCAGCCGGGCGCAGCTCTCGGCGACGCGCGGCGGGAAGGCGCCCTCGATCTTCACGAACCCGTCCTCGAGGAACCGCTCCACCATCTCGTCGTCCATGGGGCCATGCTCGGGGACGGACCGCTTCGGACGCATCAGATTTTCCGACCGCTGTTTTTGCTGTTCGCGCAACATCGTTGGCCGTCTCCGAGAGCCGAGGAGCAGGCTGTGTACGCACCCGGACGAGAGGCGGACCACCATGGCGCACGACCACCACCACAACCAGGAGAACGCGCAGCACGCGCACGACCACACCCACATGGACTTCGCCAAGATGATCCCCATGCTGGAGCAGGAGGCGGAGCTCTTCAGCCCCCAGTACACCGAGGCGGCGGGCTGGTTGCGGGATCAGCGGTCCGGGACCGGGCTGATCGTGGACGCGGGCAGTGGCCCCGGTGTCATCTCCTGTTTCCTCGCGGACGCCTTCCCCGCGGCGCGGGTCGTGGCCGTGGACGAGGTGGAACCCCTGCTGGAGCGGGCCCGCGCCCGCGCCGACCGGCTCGGCGTCGGCGACCGCTTCGGTACCCTGCGGGCCGAACTCGGCGGCGGACTCGATGAGCTGGAGTATCCGGCCGACCTTCTGTGGGCGAGCAGGTCCCTGCATCACGTGGGAGACCAGCGCGCCGCGCTCGCCGGTTTCGCGCGCGCCCTCGCGCCCGGCGGCACCCTTGCCCTCATGGAAGGCGGCCTGCCCATGCGCTACTTCCCGCGCGAGATCGGCATCGGCCGCCCCGGCCTTCAGTCCCGTGTCGACGCGGTCCACGACGAGTGGTTCGGCCGGATGCGGGACGAGCTGCCCGGAGCGGTGCGAGAGACGGAGGACTGGCCCGCCCTGATGGCCGCCGTCGGCCTGCGCCACACGGCGACCCGCACCTTCCTCGTCGACCTCCCCGCCCCGGTCTCGGACGAGACGCGCGCCTTCGTCGTCACCTCCCTCACCCACCGCCGCGACGCCCTCGCTCCCGGCCTCGACGCGGACGACCTCGCCATCCTCGACCGTCTCCTCGACCCGGACGACAAGGCGAGCGTGTACCACCGGCCGGACGTCTTCCTGCTGACGGCGCACACCATGTACGTCGCGGTGAAGCCGGAGTAGTTCCGGCCGGTCAGCACGTCCCCGGGCGCGCGTACACGGTGACCCGGGCGCCCTGGACCCGGCGCGTGCCGCACTTCTCGAAGTACGTGGCCAGGACCCGCCGTTTGACGATCTCCCCGGGGGTCGCGTCGAGCGGCTGCCCCGCGGGATCGCTCACGGCGACGATACGGGTCGCCGTGATCATGCGGGCGCGGATGACCGGTGCCGGAACCTCGCTGCCGTACAGGGTGTGCGAGGCGGCGGGTGCGCGGTCGAGGGCCAGATCGCGCAGCCCGCGCACGGATCCGGGGTCGGGCAGGGACCACACCCGGCGCCGCGCCGGCAGATAGAGGACCCCGTCACCCGGCGCACCGGCCTCGGCGACGGCGCGGGCGATCGCGCCCACGTCGTCGACCCGGCTCTGCGGTGCACGCAGCTGCAGGGTGACGGGGAGCAGCGCGAGAACGGCAATGCCCGCGCAGGTCAGCGCCGCCGTGCGGGTCCGCCGGGCCCGGGTGAGCCGGTCCAGCGCCGCGCCGGTCAGCAGGGCGGTGCCGCTCTGGCCGTAAAGCACATAGCGGTCCACATACAGGGGTGTGACGAGCGAGACCAGCAGGAGCAGCAGGGCGGGCAGGACGAGGAGCCCGAGCGCGAGGACGGGCAGCCGCACGCCCCGGAGTACGCGCGAAGTGGTGTTCCGGCACATCGCCGCGCAGACCAGGGCGAAGGCGGTCGTTCCCGCGAACCCCGCGAGCGCTCCGGCGCCCGGCCTGCCGATCCACGACACCTGATCCGACTGCCGCGTACTCAGGACGACGAGCGGCGCCACCGTGACGAGGACCACCGCCGCCGCCCCGGCCCAGGCCCGGCCTTCGTCCCCGTGCCCGAGGTTTCCGAACTTGCTCCGAAGGCGGTTCCCGAACCGGCCCGCGAGCCGGTGCCCGCCATCGGCTG
>NZ_JBEYFS010000164.1:0-28619 GCF_040634475.1 Streptomyces sp. NPDC007095 | reverse complement strand
CCCACGTCAGGGCAGACAGAAGCACCCCCGGCGCACGCCACGGGATTTACCACGCCCCCGGCGCGCACCGAAGGTGCGCTGGATCGCTGACCTGCGTCTACAGCACCGGCAGGTTCTTGCGGAGCTCGAAGGCGGTGACCTCGGAGCGGTACTCCTCCCACTCCGACTTCTTGTTGCGCAGGAAGAAGTCGAAGACGTGTTCGCCGAGGGTCTCGGCGACGAGTTCGCTGCGCTGCATGAGGGTGAGGGCCTCGCCGAGGTTCTGGGGCAGGGGCTCGATGCCCATCGCGCGGCGCTCGGCGTCGGAGAGGGCCCAGACGTCGTCGTCGGCGCCGGGCGGGAGCTCGTAGCCCTCTTCGATGCCCTTCAGGCCTGCGGCCAGGAGCAGGGCGTAGGCCAGGTACGGGTTCGCGCCCGAGTCGAGGGAGCGGACCTCGACGCGTGCGGAGCCGGTCTTGCCGGGCTTGTACATCGGGACGCGGACGAGGGCGGAGCGGTTGTTGTGGCCCCAGCAGATGTACGAGGGGGCCTCGCCGCCGGCGCCGGCGGTGCGCTCCGAGCCGCCCCAGATGCGCTTGTAGGAGTTGACCCACTGGTTGGTGACGGCGGAGATCTCCGCAGCGTGCTTCAGCAGGCCCGCGATGAAGGAGCGACCGACCTTCGACAGCTGGTACTCCGAACCCGACTCGTAGAACGCGTTGCGGTCGCCCTCGAAGAGGGACAGGTGCGTGTGCATGCCGGAGCCGGGGTGCTCGGAGAAGGGCTTGGGCATGAACGTCGCCTGGACGCCCTGCTCCAGCGCGACCTGCTTCATGACCAGGCGGAACGTCATGATGTTGTCGGCCGTGGAGAGCGCGTCGGCGTAGCGCAGGTCGATCTCCTGCTGGCCGGGGGCGCCCTCGTGGTGGGAGAACTCGACCGAGATGCCCATCGACTCCAGCATGGTGATCGCCTGGCGGCGGAAGTCCATGCCGACGTTCTGCGGGGTGTGGTCGAAGTAGCCGGAGTTGTCGGCCGGGGTCGGGCGCGAGCCGTCCAGCGGGCGGTCCTTCAACAGGAAGAACTCGATCTCCGGGTGGGTGTAGAAGGTGAAGCCCAGGTCGGAGGTCTTCGCGAGGGCGCGCTTGAGGACGTAGCGCGGGTCCGCGAAGGACGGGGAGCCGTCCGGCATCAGGATGTCGCAGAACATGCGGGCGGTACCGGGGGCCTCCGCGCGCCACGGCAGCACCTGGAACGTCGACGGGTCCGGCTTGGCGATCATGTCGGACTCGTACACACGGGCGAAGCCCTCGATGGCCGAGCCGTCGAAGCCGATGCCCTCGTCGAAGGCCTGCTCCAGCTCGGCCGGAGCCACGGCCACCGACTTGAGGAAGCCCAGCACGTCCGTGAACCACAGCCGAACGAACCGGATGTCCCGCTCCTCCAGTGTCCGGAGCACGAACTCCTGCTGCTTGTCCATCTTCCGCTTCCACCCATCCTTGCTGGTCAGGTCGCCTGCTCCCACGCCTCGGGGACGGTCGGGGCACCTGAGCATCCCACCACAACACCATTTCATGCGCGTTGCGGACCATGATCGCCCGGGCGACCGCGGTCTGAACGCCTCGCGTACGGGAGGTGTCCTGCTCTGGTGCCCATACTGCCTGCTCATCCGCCTGTCCGTAATGGCCGACCCTCAGACTCTCTCCCCGGGAGCTTTAATTTGCATCTTAGATGCAACTTTTATTACTGTGCGGGGCAGCCACGGGGACCGCAATCCCCCTTCCGACCCAGGCATTTGAGGAGTCCCCATGCTGTCCGAGCAGTCCGCCGCCACGGTGCGCGGCACCCTCCCCGCCGTCGGCGCGGCCATCGGCGAGATCGCCGACCGCTTCTACGACAGGCTCTTCGCCGCCCACCCGGAACTGCTCCGCGACCTCTTCAACCGCGGCAATCAGGCCTCCGGCACCCAGCGCCGGGCCCTCGCGGGATCCATCGCCGCCTTCGCCACCCACCTCGTCGAGCGGCCGGACGAGCGCCCCGACGTGCTGCTGAACCGCATCGCACACAAACACGCCTCCCTGGGGATCGCCCCCGAGCAGTACGCGACCGTGCGCGAGCACCTCTTCGCGGCGATCGCCGAGGTCCTCGGCGACGCGGTCACACCCGAGGTCACGGCCGCCTGGGACGAGGTCTACTGGCTGATGGCGAACGCCCTCATCACCATCGAGCGGCGGCTGTACGCGCAGCACGGCGACGGGAGGGGTGGGTGGCGGGTCTGGGAGGTCGTGGAGCGCGTCGAGGAGACCGCCGACGTCGCCACCTTCCGACTGCGCCCGGCCGACGGGGGGCCGCTGCCGGACTTCCGGGCGGGCCAGTACGTGTCCGTACGCGTCGAGCTGCCTGACGGCGCCCACCAGATACGCCAGTACAGCCTCTCCAGCGCCCCCGGCTCCCCCGTACGGCAGATCGGCGTCAAGCGGGTGCACGGTGAGGCCTCGGGCCCCGACGGCGAGGTGTCCAACCACCTCCACACGCGTGTGCACGTCGGCAGCACGATCGAGCTGTCCGCGCCGTACGGGGATCTGGTGCTCGACGACACGGACGCGCCGGTGCTGCTCGCCTCCGCCGGCATCGGCGTCACCCCGATGATCGCCATGCTGGAACAGCTCGCGCTCACCGGACACCGCGCCCCGGTCACGGTCGTCCACGCCGACCGCTCCCCCGCCGACCACGCGTTGCGCGCCGACCACGAGGCGTACGCGGCGAAGCTCGCGGACGCCGCCGTCCACTTCTGGTACGAGCAGGACGCCGAGGGTGCCGGCCGCACCGGGCGCGCGGACCTCTCCTCCGTGGCCGTCGCGCCGGGCACGCGCGCGTACCTGTGCGGGCCGCTGCCCTTCATGCGGGCGGTGCGGGGGCAGCTCGTCGACAAGGGGGTGGCTCCGGCCGACATTCACTACGAGGTGTTCGGGCCCGACTTGTGGCTCGCGCAGGGCTGAGGCGGTTGACGGATGACGGATACCTGACGGCAGGCGGCAGATAGCAGGCGGCGGACTTCAGGTAACAGGTATCAGACATCAGATGGCGGATGACAGATAGCAGATGACAGATGACAGATGACAGATGACAGATTTCGTCAGGTGTCATCCGTCATCGGATGTCAGAGCCGAGGTCGGCCTGCCGGAGATCCCCAGCAGCAGCGGCCCCGTAGGCGCGGCGACCACGTCCGCCACCGTCAGCGGGTCCAGCGAGGCGAAGAACGCCTCCTGAGCCCGCCGCAGCGCGCTCCGCAGCCGGCAGCCGGCGCGGAGCGGGCAAGGCGTGGTCCCTTCGCAGTCGACCACGTCACCGTCGCCCTCGAAGGTGCGGACGATCGCGCCGACCGAAGCCGTACGCCCCGCTTCGGTGAGGCCGAGGCCACCGCCGCGGCCGCGGCGGGCCGCGAGCAGTCCGAGGTGCTGGAGCTCGGCGACGACCTTCGCGGCATGGGTGTAGGGGACGTCCATGTCCGCGGCGACCTCGCGGGTGGTGGGGGTCGACCCGTCGGCGACGGCGAGCCGCATCAGGACGCGCAGGGCCAGGTCGGTGGAGCGCAGCAGCCTCATGCCGCCAGCGTAGTTAATACGCATCTACCGCTCAAATTATCCGTACGGAGCAACCGGACAGGGCCGCGTCCCACCTTTGCGGAGCTGCGCCACAGGGTGTCTCCTTTGGACATTCTGTGCCCTCCCTTCGTACTGAGCACCCTCGCCCCATTACGATCAGCGGACCCGACCGTCCCATCCCCATAAGGACTCGCCATGGGTTCCGCCAAGAACACCACCTCCGCGCAGCGCAAGGCGCGCATAGAAGAGATGCGCAAGGCCGAGCGTGCCCGGGAGCGTCGTAACCGGATCCTCACGATCACGGCCAGCACGGTCATAGTCGCCGGTCTCGTCGTCGGCGGTGTCGTCCTGGTCAAGTCGCAGTCCGACGGCGGCGGCACTTCGGCGAGCGACTCGAAGGGCGGCTCGGGGCACTTCGTCACGGGCAAGGACGGCGTGGAGACCTGGTCGGGGACGCTGTCCCGCAACCACGTCACCAAGACCGTGAAGTACCCGATGGAGCCCCCGGTCGGCGGCAACCACAACCCGGTGTGGATGAACTGCAACGGCGACGTCTACAGCAAGGCGATCAACAACATGAACGCCGTGCACTCGCTGGAGCACGGCGCGGTGTGGGTGACGTACAACAGCAAGGCCTCCGGCGCCGACGTGAAGGCGCTCGAAGCGAAGGTCAAGAAGACGCCGTACACCCTGATGAGCCCCGTCGAGGACCAGAAGGACCCGATCATGCTGAGCGCGTGGGGCAAGCAGCGCACGGTGACGAGCGCGAGCGACCCGAACGTCGACAAGTTCTTCGCGGAGTTCGTGCAGGGCAAGCAGACGCCCGAGCCGGGCGCCGCCTGCACCAACGGCCTGTCGCAGTGAGCCAGATGCGCCAGGTGGGCTGGATCGCGGGAACCACGGCGGCGGTACTGGTGGCCGCCGGGGCGATCACGTACGCGGTCGCCGAGAGCGACGGCTCGGGGTCCTCGGGGACGAAGGTGCCGTCGGCCGGCTCGGCGGACGCGGGATTCGCGCGGGACATGGCGGTCCATCACCAGCAGGCCGTCGAGATGTCGTACATCGTGCGCGACCGTACGGACAACGTGGAGGTACGACGGCTCGCGTACGACATCGCGCAGACGCAGGCCAATCAGCGCGGCATGCTGCTGGGCTGGCTCGACCTGTGGGAGCTGCCGAAGGTGTCGGCGGACGCGCCCATGACGTGGATGGGCATGGGCGACATGGCGTCCGGCAAGGACGGCGCGCTGATGCCCGGCATGGCGACCAACACCGAGATGAAGAAGCTGAACACGCTGAGCGGCAAGCAGGCGGAGGTCTTCTACCTGCAGTTGATGACCGACCACCACAAGGGCGGCATCCACATGGCTGAGGGCTGCGTCGCGAAGTGCACGGTCGGCGTGGAGAAGAAGCTCGCCCAGGGCATGGTCGACGCGCAGCAGTCGGAGATCCAGCTGATGGCGGACATGCTCAAGGAACGAGGCGCGAAGGCCCGCGACTAGGGCCTGGGTGGACGGGCGGTGACGGTCCTCGCGGGCGATCCCGAGAGCCCTCACGATGGTCGCGGTGCCGAGGTCGAGGAAGACCCGCAGGGCGACCACCTCCCGCCGGCGCCGCAGCAGTCCGCGGAGCACGGTCGGCGGCGCCGGGTCGACGCCGCCCGGCCCGGCATCCGCCGGGTCGTCCTGATCGTCGCGGTCGCGCCGACGCCACTCCGGGACACGGGTGTTGAGCGCCGGTGTGAGCACCGGTGTTGAGCGCCGTCCGCACGATCGACGCGCGCGGGGCGGGCGCAGCCGCACCCTGGGCCAGGCGGCGAGGACCCTGGCAAAGACCTTGGCGAGGGCCCGGGCGGACGCCCCTGCCACGCCGGTGGAACTCTTCGAACTCCAGTTGCTTCAAAGCCCCCGCGCGCCCCGGGCCGCGAAGCGCTTACCGTCGCCGGGACGAACCACGAACCTGCCGATGTCGCAATACGCTTACGGAAGCCGGGAACCCCTTTACAAGAAAACGAGGGATATCCCTACATCCGGGGTGAGGGTGACGTCATACCGTCCCAAACACCCTTCAATCGCGGCCACTTGGTGTTTCCTTGGCCTTCTCATTCCCCTGGCATGAACGGTTCATCGCCAGAGTGACCCCCAGCGTGATCCATTCCGCGTGCCCTCGGTTCCGGCACACGGTTTCGCGCATCACGAACGACCACACATGCGACGAACCGCATCGCAGGGGGTTTTATGAGATCCAATCGCGCCACCATGCGCGCCGGGGTGAGCATGGCAGCGACACTGCCGCTGCTCGCCGGCGCGCTGGCGCTCGGTATACCCACGGCCAACGCCGCGGACGGTCCCAGCCGGGACACCCTCGCGGGCACCAAGCCCGCGTGGGCCACGGCGAAGGCGGACAAGGGGGCCTCGTCCGACAACTCCCAGGTCTCCGCCCGGGTCTACTTCGCCGGCCGGAACGCCTCCGGTCTGGCCGCGTACGCCAAGGCCGTGTCCGACCCGAACTCGGCCTCGTACGGCAAGTACCTCAGCGCCAAGCAGACGCAGGCCCGCTTCGGTGCCACCAAGGCGCAGGTCGCCGCGGTGACCTCGTGGCTGAAGTCGGCGGGCCTGAAGGTCACCGGCACCACGCAGCACTACGTCTCCGTCACCGGTGACGTGGCCGCCGCCGAGAAGGCGTTCGGCACCCAGCTCCACAACTACGCCAAGGGCAACAAGACCTACCGGGCGCCGTCGAAGACGGCCTCCGCGCCGGCCGCCCTCAACGGCGCCGTCCTGACCGTCACCGGCCTGGACAACGCCCCGCACAAGGCGACGCACGACGACACGCTGCCGCCCCCGGACGCGGTGTTCAAGAACTCCGGGCCGTTCTCCTCGTACTTCGGCTCGAACATCGCGAGCACCCTGCCGGACGCGTACGGCACGAAGATCCCGTACGCGATCCAGGGCTACACCGGCAAGCAGCTGCGCGCCGCCTACGGCGCGGGCAAGCGCACCGGCAAGGGTGTGCGGGTCGCCATCACCGACGCGTACGCCTCGCCGACCATCGCGTTCGACGCGGCCACGTACGCCAAGAAGCACGGTGACTCGGCGTACAGCAGCAGCCAGCTGCGTCAGGTGCTGCCCGGCACCTACACGCAGACCGAGGGGTGCGGAGCGGCGGGCTGGTACGGCGAGGAGACCCTCGACGTCGAGGCCGTGCACGCCGTCGCGCCGGACGCGAACATCACGTACGTGGGTGCCGCGTCCTGCCTCGACAACGATCTGCTCGACTCGTTGAACAAGATCGTCGACAACCACCTGGCCGACATCGTCTCCAACTCGTGGGGCGACATCGAGGCCAACCAGACGCCGGACCTCGCGGCCGCCTACGACCAGACCTTCCAGTTCGGCGCGGTCGAGGGCATCGGCTTCTACTTCTCCTCCGGTGACAACGGTGACGAGGTCGCCAACACCGGCACGAAGCAGGTCGACACCCCGGCCAACTCGGCGTGGGTGACGGCGGTCGGCGGTACCTCGCTGGCGGTCGGCAAGGGTGACACGTACCAGTTCGAGACCGGCTGGGGCACCGAGAAGGCCGCCCTCGCGGCCGACGGCAAGAGCTGGACCGGCTTCCCGGGCGCGTTCACCTCGGGCGCGGGCGGCGGCACCAGCAAGACCGTGGCGCAGCCCTTCTACCAGAAGGGTGTCGTGCCCGGCGCGCTCGCCAAGGCCAACGGCACGACGGCCATGCGCACCGTGCCGGACATCGCGGCGGTCGCCGACCCCAACACCGGTTTCAAGGTCGGCCAGACGCAGACCTTCCCGGACGGGTCCCAGCAGTACAGCGAGTACCGGATCGGCGGCACCTCGCTCGCCGCGCCGGTGATCGCGGCCGTCCAGGCCCTGGCCCAGGAGGCGCGCGGCGGCAAGGCGATCGGTTTCGCCAACCCGTCGATCTACGCGAAGTACGGCTCCAAGGCGTACCACGACGTGACGGACACCCCCACGGGCTCCGAACTCGCCGTGGCGCGCGTGGACTTCGCCAACTCCTTCGACGCGTCGGGCGGTCTGCTCACCTCCGTCCGCAGCCTCGGCAAGGACAGCTCCCTGAAGGCCGTACGCGGCTACGACGACGTCACCGGTGTGGGCACGCCCACCTCGGGCTACATCGAGTCGTACCGCTCCGACCACGGTCACTGACGGTCCTCCGTCGCATCTCCGCTGCGCCCGCCCCTCGTCGAGGGGCGGGCGTCCGCGTTTCCGGGCTTTCCGGGCGTGCGGCCGGCGATGCCGGATACCCCATGGTGGTAAGCAGCCCGGGCATGACGACGAGGAGCCTGCAGCGGTGGGGACAGGCGGCCCTGTTCCCGCGTCGGCGCGCCGGCGGCCGGGCGTCTCCACGTGGGGCGCCCCACACCCCATTGTGTCGCTCTGACGATTACACTGGGCCCGTGCCTCAACTACGCCTCGCCCTGAATCAGATCGACTCGACCGTCGGCGATCTCGCCACCAACGCCGAGGCGATCGTCCGCTGGACCCGGCACTCCGCCGAGCAGGGAGCGCATCTGGTGGCGTTCCCCGAGATGGTGCTGACCGGGTATCCCGTCGAGGACCTGGCCCTGCGGTCGTCCTTCGTCGAGGCCTCCCGCGCGGCGCTGCGCGCGCTGGCCGGCCGGCTGGCCGACGAGGGCTTCGGGGAGCTGCCGGTGATCGTCGGCTACCTCGACCGGTCCGAGACCGCCCAGCCGAAGTACGGGCAGCCGGCCGGCGCCCCGCAGAACGCCGCCGCCGTGCTGTACGGGGGCCGGGTGGCGCTGACCTTCGCCAAGCACCACCTCCCGAACTACGGCGTGTTCGACGAGTTCCGCTACTTCGTACCCGGCGACACCATGCCGGTCGTGCGGGTGCACGGGGTCGACGTGGCCCTCGCCATCTGCGAGGACCTCTGGCAGGACGGCGGACGCGTGCCCGCGGCCCGGTCCGCCGGGGCCGGGCTGCTGCTGTCCATCAACGCCTCGCCGTACGAGCGCGACAAGGACGACACCCGGCTCGAACTGGTGCGCAAGCGGGCCCAGGAGGCCGGCTGCACCACCGCCTACCTCGCCATGATCGGCGGGCAGGACGAGCTGGTCTTCGACGGCGACTCCATCGTGGTCGACCGGGACGGGGAGGTCGTCGCGCGGGCGCCGCAGTTCGCGGAGGGGTGTGTCGTACTGGACCTGGACCTGCCGGCGGGCGCCGCCGAGCCGGTGACGGGTGTGGTGGACGACGGGCTGCGCATCGAGCGGCTGGTGCTGTCGCAGGAGCCGTTGCCGTCGTACGAGACGGAGCTCGCCGGCGGGTACGCGGAGCGGCTCGACGCCGACGAGGAGGTCTACTCGGCACTGGTCGTCGGACTGCGGGCGTATGTCGCGAAGAACGGGTTCCGGTCCGTGCTGATCGGACTGTCCGGCGGCATCGACTCGGCGCTGGTCGCGGCGATCGCGTGCGACGCGCTGGGCGCGCAGAACGTGTACGGGGTCTCGATGCCGTCGAAGTACTCCTCGGACCACTCCAAGGGGGACGCGGCGGAGCTGGCGCGGCGGACGGGGCTGAACTTCCGGACGGTACCGATCGAGCCGATGTTCGACGCGTATATGTCGTCGCTGGGGCTGACCGGACTGGCCGAGGAGAACCTCCAGTCGCGCCTGCGGGGCACCACGCTGATGGCCATCTCCAACCAGGAGGGGCACATCGTGCTGGCGCCAGGGAACAAGTCCGAGCTGGCGGTGGGGTATTCGACGCTGTACGGCGACTCCGTGGGCGCGTACGGGCCCATCAAGGACGTGTACAAGACGTCGGTCTTCCGGCTGGCGGAGTGGCGGAACCGGTCGGCGGCCGAGCGGGGGCAGACCCCGCCGATCCCCGAGAACTCGATCACCAAGCCGCCGAGCGCTGAGCTCCGTCCCGACCAGGTCGACACGGACTCCCTCCCCGACTATCCCGTGCTGGACGCGATCCTCGAGCGGTATGTGGACCGGGACGAGGGGGCGGACGGGATCGTCGCGGCGGGGTTCGATCGGGAGCTGGTGGTGAAGACGCTGCGGATGGTGGACACGGCGGAGTACAAGCGCCGGCAGTATCCGCCGGGCACGAAGATCTCCGCCAAGGGGTTCGGGAAGGACCGGCGGCTTCCGATCACCAATCGGTGGCGCGAGCACGCGTGACGCCGTGGGGGGCGGGGGTGAGTTTTTTCGCCCCCGCCGCCCCTGCCCGTCCCATCCCGTACCCGGGGGCTCCGCCCCCAGACCCCCCGGGTCGGCTGCGGGCCTGTGGGGGCCGGCGCGCAGTTCCCCGCGCCCCTTGGGCGCGGCTCCTTGTGTCAGTGATGGGCGTGTTCCGGGTGCAGGGGCACGTGGGTCGCGACCAGGCGGCCCGGCGTGGGGGCGGGGACCTCGGCGCGGCGGCGGTCCACGGCGTACGCCGTCGCGGCGACCGCGAGGCCGAGGACGGCGAGCAGAGCCCCCGCCAGCGCGGGCGACGTCGTACCGAAGCCCGCGGCCAGCGCGATGCCGCCGATCCACGCACCGCCGGCGTTCGCGAGGTTGAACGCGGCCTGGTTGGCGGAGGACGCCAGGGACGGCGCCGCGGAGGCCTTCTCCATGACCATCAGCTGGAGGGGCGAGCCGGTGATGAAGGCGGCGGTACCGAGCAGGGTGACCGCGACGGCCGCACTCCACTGGGCGCTCATCAGGACGGGGAACAGGGCGAGGACCGTGACCAGCGAGACGAGTCCGCCGAAGAGAGTGCCGCGCAGGGAGTGGTCCGCGAGGCGGCCGCCCACGAGGTTGCCGGCCGTCGCTCCGACGCCGAACAGCGCGAGCAGCAGCGTGACGCTGGAGTCGGCGTACCCGGCGGAGTCCGTCAGCATCGGCGTGATGTAGCTGTACGCGGAGAAGAGGGCGCCGAAGCCCGCGACCGTCGTACCGAGCGCCAGCCACACGGGGAGCGAACGCAGGGCCGCCAGCTCGCCGCGCAGGCCGCCCGTGGGGGCGTGCGTGTGGTCGCGCGGGATGAGGAACGCGAGCGAGGCTATCGCCGCCAGGCCGATCGCGCTCACGCCGAGGAAGGTGGCGCGCCAGCCGAAGTGCTGGCCGATGAAGGTGGCGACGGGGACGCCCGCGATGTTCGCGACGGTCAGGCCGAGGAACATCAGCGAGACGGAGCGCGCCTTGCGCTCGGGGGCGGCGAGGTTGGTGGCGACGACGGCGCCGACGCCGAAGAAGGCGCCGTGCGGCAGACCGCTGACGAAGCGGGCGGCGAGCAGCCAGTGATAGTCGGGGGCGAAGGCGGAGAGCGCGTTGCCGGCCACGAAGAGCCCCATCAGGGCGATGAGGACCTTGCGGCGGGACATCCGGGCGGTGGCCGCGGCGAGCAGCGGGGCGCCGATCACCACGCCGAGGGCGTAGGCCGAGACGAGGTGTCCGGCACTGGGGATGGATATGTGGAGGTCGTCCGCGACGTCGGGCAGCAGGCCCATCATCACGAACTCGGTGGTACCGATGCCGAAGGCGCCCACGGCTAGGGCGAGCAGGGCCAGTGGCATGAGGGGCCTTTCAGAGGAGCGGAGTGCACTGACGAGAAGAGGACGGGCGGGGACGAGCCCGGGTCCGTGCACACCGGTGTCCCAGTGGCCTGGGTACCTGCGCGCACGGACGCGCCCGTGCACACCGGTGTGCACGGGCTCCGTAAGTTCAGCTATGGAACAAAGTCTCGCAGGCCCAGTATTCCAGGAGATTAAGATCCGGTTGCCGCGAGCTTGACGCGGGCGGCGACCGGGAGGTGGTCGCTGCCGGTCTCGGGCAGGGTCCACGAGGTCACCGGCTCGATGCCCCTGACCATGATCTGGTCGATCCGGGCCATCGGGAACGACGCGGGCCAGCTGAACCCGAAGCCGCTGCCCGCCGCACCCTGGGTGGAGCGCATCTGCGAGGTGACGGCGTTCAGCGCGCGGTCGTTCATCGTGCCGTTGAGGTCGCCGAGCAGGATGACCTTCTGCAGCGGCTCGGCGGCGATCGCCTCGCCGAGCGCGTCGGCGCTCCGGTCACGCTGGCGGGCGGTGAACCCGGCCTGCAGCTTCACCCGGACCGAGGGCAGATGGGCGACGTACACCGCGACCTGGCCGTTCGGGGTCGTCACCGTGGCGCGCATCGCGCGCGTCCAGCCGAGCTTGATGTCGACGGGCTCGGCTCCGGTCATCGGGTACTTGCTCCACAGCCCGACGGTGCCCTCCACGGAGTGGTACCTGTACGTCGGGGCGAGCGCCTTCTCGTACGTGGGGACCGCCGTGGCCTTCAGCTCCTCCAGGGCCACCACGTCGGCGCCGGACGCGGCCACGTCACGGGCGGTACCGGAAGGGTCCGGGTTCTCCGCGTTGACGTTGTGCGTGGCGACGGTCAGGTCGCCGCCTGCGCCGGTCCGGTCGGTGAGCAGTCCGCCGAACAGGTTCAGCCAGACGATCGCGGGCAGCAGGACGGCGATCAGGGCGGCCGCGGACTTCCGCACGAGGCCGAGGACCAGCAGGACGGGGACGAGGATGCCGAGCCACGGCAGGAACGTCTCGGTGAGACTGCCGAGGTTGCCGATCCTGTTGGGGATCTGCGCGTGCAGCAGCATCACCAGGGCGAGGATCAGGGCGAGCGCGGCCAGGATCAGTCCGCGGCGCCAGATGCCGCGGTCGCCGCGCCAGGAGCCAAGCGAGCGCCGGAGCTTGTCCAGCAGGCGCCGAAGCCGGGGACCTCGACGCTCGGGCCCCGAGCCGTCGCTGCCCGTCTCCGTCACGTACGCCTGCGCCATACCGTCGCCTCACAACCTGCCGTGCACACCGTCAGCCCCTCGGCTACGACCCTAGGGGATGATCGGCGTCGATCTCGCCGTCCGGGGACGGCCGTACGGGCACGAGGACGAACAACTCGGTGTTCGGAGTTCCGAATACGGGGCGGAGCGCGGCCTCTGTGACGAAACGCGCACATTCGGCGCATCGGCCGAGAGAGTGAACGAGAGGATGAACTAGGGCCTGGCGGGACGCAGTCCCGCGAGTACCGTGTCGACGATCTGTTCGGCCAGGTCCTCGGGGAGTTCGGCGTCCGGACGCATGACGGCGCGTACCAGCATGGGGCCGACGAAGAGGTCGTTCATGACCTCGATGTCCACGTCGTCGCGGAGTTCGCCGTCCCGCTGGCCGCGGCGCAGGACCTCGAAGGTGGTCAGGCGCCGCGGTTCGATGACGATCGCCTGGTACGCGTCCCAGATCTTGGGGCTGGACTTGATCTGGGCGTAGACGTTGTGCAGGAGCGCCGAGGAGCGGCTGGCCAGGCCCCGCTGGCGCAGCGGCTCCAGAAGGGCTATCAGGTCGTCGCGCATCGAGGTGCCGGGGAGTTCGGCATCCGGGGGCTCGGTGGCGCGCATGACGTCGACGAAGAGTTCCTCCTTGCCGCTCCAACGGCGGTAGATGGTCGCCTTGCCGACGCCCGCGGTCCTGGCCAGGCGTTCGATGGAGATCTCCGCGAGGGGAACGCCGTCCTCCAGCAGCTTTATCGCGCCCTCGATGATGGAGCGCTCCACGGCCTCGCTGCGGGGGCGCCCCCGGGGGGACCCCTCTTGCCTGGCTGGGCTGTCCGCGAGGCTCACGTGTCGCTCCCTTCCTCGGTGGTACTGGCGCAATTCTCCCTGCCGCGCCCTGTCAGTGCTCGGCGGCCACCAACTCCGTCTCCTCCTTGCCCTGTTGCGGGGTCGAACCGCGGCCCGGCAGGAACAGGGCCACGATCACGGCGCCGACCAGCGCGATGCCCGCACCGCACAGGGCGGTGACGTGCATGGCGTGCAGGAAGGCGTCGTTGGCCGGGGTGACGAGGGCGTCGCCCCGGGGGCCGAGCTTGGCGGCGACGCCGAGAGTGGCCTCGATGGACTCGCCGGCGGTGTGCCGCAGGCCGGCCGGCAGGAGGGTGAGCTTGTCCTCGATGCCGTTGCGGTAGGCCGAGGAGAGGACCGAGCCGAGGACCGCGATGCCGAGGGCGCCGCCGACCTGACGGAAGACGTTGCTCAGGGCGGAGGCGGAGCCCGCCTTCTCGCGCGGCAGGGCCTGCATGATGACGACGCTGGTCGGGGTCATGATGTGCGCCATGCCGGTGCCCATGAGGAAGAAGATGACCTCCAGGAGCCAGATCGGCGTGTCCGCGTCCAGGGTCGCGAAGGCGCCGAGCATCGCTCCGAGCAGCAGCAGGCCCGCCGTGCACGTGGCCCGGTTGCCGAAGCGGTCGACGACGAGGCGGGCGCGCGGTGCGAAGAAGAGCTGGGCCGCGGCGAGCGGCAGCAGCAGCACACCGGTCTTCAACGGCGAGTAGCCCCGCACGCTCTGGGTGTAGAAGACGGAGAAGAAGGTCACGCCCATCATTGCGAAGAAGACGAGCGCGATGGCGGCGATGGCGGCCGAGAAGACCTTGTTCTTGAAGTAGGTGATGTCGATGGACGGATGGTCGCTGCGCTTCTCGTAGATGACGAAGCAGGCGATGACGGCGATTCCGGCGCCGATGGTCGCGAGGACCGCAGCGTCGGTGAAGGAGGCGAGCTGGCCGCCCTTGATGATGCCGTAGACGAGCAGGACGAGCCCTATGACGGACAGGACGACACCGACGATGTCGACGCGGCCGGGGTTCGGGTCGCGGGAGTCCGGGACCAGCCAGAACATCAGGCCGAGCGCGAGCAGCACGATCGGCACGTTGATCAGGAAGACCGAGCCCCACCAGAAGTGTGCGAGGAGCACGCCGCCGGTGATCGGGCCGATGGCGATGGCGATGCCGACGCCGCCGGCCCAGATGCCGATGGCCTTGGGCTGCTCCTCGCGCTCGAAGACGTTCATGAGGACGGCGAGGGTGGCGGGCATCACGAAGGCGGCGCCGAAGCCCATCAGCGCGCGGAAGACGATGAGCTGGACGGGCGAGCCGGCCTCCGCGGCCAGCGCGGACCCTGTGCCGAAGACGGCGAGTCCGGCGAGCAGGACCTTCTTTCGGCCGAGCCGGTCGCCGAGGAGGCCCGCGGTGAAGAGCAGCCCCGCGAAGACGAGCGTGTAGGCGTTGATGGCCCACTCCAGCTCGCTCTGGGTGGCGCCGAGCCCGGTGGGCGGCGGCGTCGAGATCGTCTTGATCGCGACGTTGAGGATGGAGTTGTCCAGCACCACTATCAACAGGCTGAGCATGAGCACGCCGAGAATGGCCCAGCGGCGCCGGTGCACGGCTTCGGGCACGCGCCGTTCGACGTGGGCTGCGGGAGTCGTCATGGGGCCGAGCCTAGCGATTTTCGATACGGGACCGTCTCGTATCGTAAATCCTTTACAGAGACCTTACGAAGAGATGGGCCTACGGTCCACCGAGACGTACGTCGCTCGCCCCGGTCTGGCCCCCGGTGGCACGAGGTGCCACCATGTAGGAGATCCGGGGACGCCGGCAGGGCGCCTCGAGATGACAGAAGGAGCCGTTGCGATGACGCAGCTTTCGGCTGCCCCGAAGCAGCCCGCAGAGGATGCGCGGGCGACCACCGACAGCAGCAAGGCGCTGTACGGCGGCAAGAGCACCCGCCGCATCACGGTCCGCGACATCACCACAGCCAAGGAGCGCGGCGAGAAGTGGCCGATGCTCACCGCCTACGACGCGATGACCGCGTCCGTCTTCGACGAGGCCGGCATCCCGGTCATGCTCGTCGGTGACTCGGCGGGCAACTGCCACCTGGGGTACGAGACGACCGTCCCCGTCACCCTCGACGAGATGACGATGCTGGCCGCCGCGGTCGTACGCGGTACCAGCCGCGCCCTGATCGTCGGCGACCTGCCCTTCGGGTCGTACCAGGAGGGCCCCGTCCAGGCCCTGCGCTCCGCCACCCGCCTGGTCAAGGAGGCCGGGGTCGGCGCGGTGAAGCTGGAGGGCGGCGAGCGCTCGCACCGCCAGATCGAGCTGCTCGTGGAGTCCGGCATCCCCGTGATGGCGCACATCGGCCTGACCCCGCAGTCCGTGAACTCCATGGGCTACCGAGTCCAGGGCCGCGGCGAGGAGGCCGCGCAGCAGCTGCTGCGCGACGCCAAGGCGGTCCAGGACGCGGGTGCGTTCGCGGTCGTCCTGGAGCTGGTCCCGGCGGAGCTCGCCGCCGAGGTCACGCGCACCCTGCACATCCCGACCGTCGGCATCGGCGCGGGTCCGGAGACCGACGCGCAGGTCCTGGTGTGGACCGACATGCTCGGCCTCACCGGCGGCAGGGTGCCGAAGTTCGTGAAGAAGTACGCCGATCTGCGCGAGGTCATGGGCAACGCGGCGCGCGCGTTCGCGGACGACGTCGTCGGCGGAACGTTCCCTCTTGAGGAGCACTCCGTCCACTGAGGGCCGGACGGTCACTGAACCACTGCGGCACCAAGCAGCCCGCCGATTTCCCCCGTCGGCGGGCTGTCGCGTGCGCGAAGCGCGCGCACCACGGTGATACGCGCGAACGTCTGTCGGCGACATATCGGTGAGCGTACGGCGCTGTAGGCGAGCTGTAGGCGGTTTGTCGGTGGGCGCTGGCACCTTGATGGGCATGACGCGAATCGACAAGAACCCCGGCAGCGGCGCCCGCAGCGCCGTCTCCGTGCGGGGGCTGGTCAAGCACTACGGCGAGACCAAGGCTCTGGACGGCGTGGACCTGGACGTCCGCGAGGGAACCGTCCTCGGGGTGCTGGGTCCCAACGGTGCCGGCAAGACCACCCTCGTCCGTATCCTGTCCACCCTCATCACCCCCGACGCCGGCCGGGCCACCGTCGCCGGCTACGACGTGCTCACGCAGCCCCGCCAGCTGCGCCGGGTGATAGGCCTGACCGGTCAGTACGCCTCGGTCGACGAGAAGCTCCCCGGCTGGGAGAACCTGTACATGATCGGGCGGCTGCTCGACCTGCCCCGCAAGGACGCCCGCCGGCGCGCCGACGAACTCCTTGAGCGCTTCTCGCTCACCGAGGCGGCCAAGCGTCCGGCATCGACGTACTCCGGCGGTATGCGCCGCCGTCTCGACCTCGCCGCCTCCATGATCGGCCACCCGTCCGTCCTCTATCTGGACGAGCCGACCACCGGGCTCGACCCGCGCACCCGCAACGAGGTGTGGAAGGAGGTCAAGCGGATGGTCGCGGACGGCGCCACCGTGCTGCTCACCACCCAGTACATGGAGGAGGCCGAGCAGCTGGCCTCCGAGCTGACGGTCATCGACCGCGGCAAGGTCATCGCCAGCGGCCGGATCGACGAGCTGAAGGCCCGGGTCGGCGGCCGCACGCTGCGCATCCGCCCGGTGGACCCGCTGGAGCTGCGCCCGCTGGCCGCCCTCTTCGACGAGCTGGGCCTCACCGGTCTCGCCGCCTCCGTCGTGGACACCGAGACCGGCACCGTGCTGGTCCCGATCCTCAGCGACGAACAGCTCACCGCCGTGGTCGGCGCGGTCACCGCGCGCGGCATCACGATCGGCTCCATCTCCACCGAACTGCCCAGTCTGGACGAGGTGTTCCTGTCCCTCACCGGCCACAAGGCCAGTGCCCCGCAGGACGAGACCCCCGCCCGTGTCTACGAGGAGGTCTCCGCATGAGTACCGCCGTCGCCGAAGCCCCCCTCGCCGCGAAGGGCGACCCCCGTATCTCGCCCCGCGCGCACGCGCGCCACATCGGCGCGCTCGTCCGCCGCAACCTGCTGTGGATCCGCCAGGACCCGGAGTCGATGTTCGACGCCGTCCTGATGCCGGTCGTCTTCACCCTGCTGTTCGTGTACGTCTTCGGCGGCTCCATCGGGCAGTCGCTCGGCGGCGGACAGGACAGGTACGTGCAGTACGTGGTGCCCGGTCTGATGGCGATGACGGCGATGAACATCGCCACGGCCGTCGGCACCGGCTTCAACGAGGACTTCCAGAAGGGGGTGATGGACCGCTTCCGCACCCTGCCGATCGGCCAGGGCTCCGTGCTCTTCGCCAAGATCGTGGTGGAGCTGATGCGGATGCTCGTCGCGACGACGATCCTCCTGATCGTCGGCGTGCTGGTCGGCTTCGACATCACGAACTGGCCAGGTCTGTTCGCCTCCGTGGGGCTCTCCGTCCTCTTCGGCTCGTCCCTGATGTGGATCTTCCTGGTCCTCGGGGTGACGATGAAGAACGCGCAGTCCGTGCAGGCGATGGGCTTCCTCGTGCTGATGCCCCTGCAGTTCGGCTCGTCCATCTTCTCGCCGACCCGGACCATGCCCGGCTGGCTGCAGAACTTCACCGACTACAACCCGCTGTCCGCGCTCGCGGACACCACGCGCGGCCTGATGGTGGGCGGCCCGGTCGCGCACAGTCTGTGGGTGACCCTCGCCTGGACGGCAGGGCTCACCCTGGTCATGGCACCGATCGCGATCCACAAGTTCCGCACCAAGAGCTGACGTTCGCTCGCGGGACCACGGAAACCCCGGTCCGCGTCAACCCCCGGTCCGCGTCATACGAGGGCGGCGGCCTCCTCCAGGGAGAGCCCGCCGCCCTCGGCGTACGCGGCCTCGTACGTCGCGTCGTCCAGCGCGGCCCGTACGTCGGCCTCCGCCTGTGCGCGCACCTCGTCCTCCATCGGGCCCACGAAGTGCCCGGGCGGCAGCAGATGGTCGGCGGCCCCGAGCAGCACGGCCGCGTCGCGGACACGGCGGCCGCCGTCCAGACCGGTGAGGGCGATGGCGGCGGTGGTCAGATGCGCGGAGGGCATGTGCGGGGCGATGATCTGCGACAACGGGTCGCCCGCCCGCGCCAGCGCCTGCCGCACCTTCTCCAGGGCGGACTCGTGCAGCCCCTCGAGCGCGTCCAGCCATGCCTCGACGCCCACCACGAAGCCGTCGAAGACCACGAAGGTGACCGCTTCGAAGTTCGCGCGCAGCAACCGCATCTCTTCGCGCGCCTCGGCGACCCGGCCACTGCGGCCCAGCCACATCGACAGGAACAGCCGGGAGGCGGGCATGGCCTCGTTGTAGGCGCCCTCCCCGCGCTCCAGGACCTCCCGGAGCAACCGCTCGCCACGTTCGGTGTCGCCGGACTCGATGAGCGCACCGCCGAGCCGGGTGCTCAGGACAGCCGTCTGGGCGTGCGCGCCGAGCCCTTCGGCGTGGGTCATGGCCTCCGTGTAGTCCGCGGCGGCGAGCTCGAACTCGCCGCGGCGCTCGTGGGCCTCACCGCGTGCGGAGAGGGCCTCGGCGGCGCCCCAGGCGTCCCCGAGCCGGGTGAAGAGTTCCAGTGCCTCGTCGGCGTCCCGGGTCGCGTCGCCCGCCCAGGTGGCCCGGTTGGCGAGGATGTTGGCACGCATCTGGAGGGAGACGGCGAGTTCCCACTCGTAGCCGAGTTCGCGGCAGGTCTGGACGGTCGCGTCGATGACGGAGCGCATCCGCTCGATGTCGCCGGTCAGGATCACGGCGTAGAACCAGAGGTTGCCGGGGGTGCGGCAGGTCTGCGGCTGGCCCGGGCGGTAGGTCTCGCTGATGACACCCAGTTTCCGCTTGGCCTGCGGGGTGTCCCAGGCGGTCATGTCCATGTCCATGCAGGAGAGATGGACGAGGTGGACACCGCGGCGGGCCTCTTCGAGGACCTCGGGGCGCATCGGCGGCGGGGTGTCGGTGCAGCTCTCCAGCAGCGGGGCGGCCGGCCGCACGGGCTCGTCGAAGGGGTCCGGGCCGAGGGCCATGACCTCGCGGGACCAGTGGCGGGCCATCAGCCGCAGATCGCGCATCTGCCAGTACCAGGCCAGGGAGAGGACCAGGCAGAGCGCCTCCTGCTCGTCGCGGGCGGCGACGGCGTGCTGGAGGGCGGCGCGGATGTTCTCCGACTCGGTCTCCAGCCGTTCGATGGCGGCGCGCTGGCCGAGGCCGCGCAGCCGGGGGTCGGTGGTGCGGGCCAGTTCGCGGTAGTGCGTGAGGTGGGCGCGCTCGGCGGCGGGGCGCTGCCCCGACTCGTCGAGCCGCTCTCCCGCGTACTCGCCGACGGTCTCCAGGAGCCGGTAGCGCATCTCGCCGTCCCCCCAAGGCGCGGCCACCACAAGGGACTTGTCGACGAGCGAGCCGAGGGCTTCCAGGGCGGCCGGTCCGCAGACGGCCTCGGCTGCGGCGAGGTCGCAGCCGCCCGCGAAGACGGACAGCCGCCCCAGCACGTCCCGCTCGTCCTCGTCGAGGAGGTCCCAGGACCAGTCGACGACGGCGCGCAGGGTCTGCTGGCGCGGCAGGACGGTACGACTGCCGGAGGTCAGCAGGCGGAACCGGTCGTCGAGCCGGTCGGCGATCTGACGCGGGGTGAGCATCCGCAGCCGGGCGGCGGCGAGTTCGATGGCGAGCGGCAGCCCGTCGAGGCGGCGGCAGATCTCGGCGGCGGCCGCGGGGTCGTCCTCGACCCGGAAACCCGGGCGGGCGGCGGCCCCCCGGTCGGCCAGCAGCCGCAGCGCGAACGGCTCCGGCAGCGGCTCCACGGGGCGCAGCAACTCCCCCGGTACGCCGAGGGGTTCGCGACTGGTGGCCAGTACCGTCAGCCCCGGGCACCGTTCGAGCAACTCCTCGACGAGACGCGCGGCGGCGTCCACGACGTGCTCGCAGTTGTCGAGGACGATCAGCATGCGACGCTTGGCGCAGTGCTCGGCGAGCCGCTGCAGGGGGTCGCCGTGCCGGTCGGCGGCGGCCCGCATCTCTTCGGCACCGGCGCCGCGCAGCACGGTCTCGCGGGCTCCGACGGCGGTGAGCACGGCCTCGGACACGGCCTCCGGGTCGTCGACGGGCGCGAGTTCGGCCAGCCACACCCCGTCCGGCGCGGTGTCCGCCATGGTCTCCGCCACCTCCTGCGACAGGCGCGTCTTGCCGGCCCCACCGGGCCCGAGCAAGGTCACGAGGCGGGCCGCCGCCAGATCCCCCCGGATCGTGTCGATGTCCGCAGCCCGCCCGACGAAGGAGGTGAGCCGGGCGCGGAGGTTGCCGGGGGGCGCGGAGCGGCCAGGCCCGGCCGGTGCGGGCCGGCTCTCGGTCCGGCTCCCGGTCCGGCCCGCGGCGCCGGGTCGCGGTCCCTGGGCGTGCGCCCCGCCGCCCCCGTCGAACGGACTGAGCAACTCCCCGTGCAGGGCGCGCAGTTCGGGTCCGGGGTCGGAGCCGAGACGGTCGGCCAGCAGCTCCCGTACGGACTCGTACGCGGCGAGGGCCTCTGCGGAGCGGCCGGCGTCACGCAGGGCGCTCAGACGCAGAACGTGCAGGGGCTCGTCCAAAGGGTGGAGGTCGCACAGGGCGGTGAGCTCGGGCAGCGACTGTTCGGCATGGCCGAGGGCGAGGGCCGCCGTGAACCGGGCGCGCCGTACGTCGAGACGGCGGGTCTCCCAGCGGGCCGACTCGGCGTCGCGGTCCGGGAGGTCCGCGAGGGCCGGGCCGCGCCACAGGGCGAGGGCGTCTTCGAGGGCCTCGGCCGCCTTCGTGGGGTCGCCGTCGGCGAGCGCGCGTGCGCCCTCCCCCGCGAGCCGCTCGAAACGGTACAGGTCGATGTCGTCGGCGCCCGCGGCCAGCCGGTAGCCGCCGTCCCCCGAGTCCACCACCTGCGGCCCGAGCGCCCTGCGCAGCCGTCCCACCAGGGCCTGGAGCGCGCCCGGTGCGTCGGCGGGCGGATCACCGTCCCACACCTCGTCCACCAGAACGGCCGCGGGCACGGTCCGTCCGGGCCGCAGCGCGAGCACGGTCAAAAGGGCGCGCATCCGCGCCCCACCGAGCACGACGGGCGTGCCGTCGGGGCGGAGTGCCTGGGTGGTGCCAAGGATGCGGTAGCGCACGGGGTCCATTGTCTCCGGTGGCGTGACGATCTCAGCCCCTACCTTCTCCGGAACCAATGACCGGCCGCGAGACGTTTTCCCCGTGAGCCCGGTACGGTCGGGCAGGCCCAGCACCATGCGTCCCAGTCCGAGGAGCCCCATGACCACCGCCGCTTCCCGTCGCAGCAGCGACCGGAGGATCAGCCCCGTCTTCCTCGGGATCGTGGCCGTGATGGCGGTGACCGGCTGGGCGATCTGGACCGGCTTCGCCGACCAGCCCGGCTTCGCCGTGTTCCTCTTCGTGACGGCCGCGTGGATCGTCTCCCTGTGCCTGCACGAGTACGCGCACGCGCGCACCGCCCTGCACAGCGGCGACATCTCGATCGGCGCGAAGGGCTATCTGACGCTCAACCCCCTGAAGTACACGCATGCGCTGCTGAGCATCGTGCTGCCGGTGATCTTCGTGATCATGGGCGGGATCGGCCTGCCGGGCGGGGCGGTCTTCATCGAGCGGGGCCGGATCCAGGGCCGCTGGAAGCACAGCCTGATCTCGGCGGCGGGTCCGCTGACGAACGTGCTGTTCGCCGTCGTGTGCACCGCGCCGTTCTGGCTGCACGCCCTGGACGGCGTCCCGGACACCTTCCGCTACGCGCTGGCGTTCCTCGCGCTGCTCCAGGTCACGGCCGCGATCCTGAACCTCCTGCCGGTCCCGGGCCTGGACGGCTACGGCGTGATCGAGCCCTGGCTGTCGTACAGCATCCGCCGCCAGGTGGAGCCGTTCGCACCGTTCGGCCTGCTCGCCGTGTTCGCGGTGCTGTGGATCCCCTCGGTGAACACGGCGTTCTTCGACGCGATCTACTCGATCCTGGGCGCCCTGGGCATCGACGACGTCCAGCGTTACTGCGGTCAGGACCTGTACCGCTTCTGGGACGGCGTCAACGGGTACTGCACGATCAGCCGCTGACCGAGGACCCGCTCCGGCCGCGCCGCGCGTAGTACCAGGTCATGTTGGACGACAGTCCGGCCAGCAGCACCCACACGATCCCCAGCCAGCTGCCCTGGACGAAGGAGACGACGGCCGCGGCGACGGACAGGACGCAGACGGTGAGGGCATAGAGCGCGAGGCGGGGCATGGGGGGTCTGCTCCTGTCGGGACGGTTCGAACGAGGTCGTACGGCGTCCAGTGTCCCTCATGTCCCCCATGCCCGTGCGCCCGCTATACGTCCGTCACCCGGAGGCCGGCGTGGGCCTTGTAGCGGCGGTTCACGGAGATCAGGTTCGCCACCAGCGCCTCGACCTGGTGGGCGTTGCGCAGCCGGCCGGCGAAGACACCGCGCATGCCGGGGATGCGGCCGGCCAGCGCCTGCACGATCTCGACGTCCGCGCGCTCCTCGCCGAGGACCATCACATCGGTGTCGATCTCGTCGACCTCCGGGTCCTGGAGAAGGACGGCCGACAGGTGATGGAAGGCGGCCGCGACCCGGGAGTCCGGCAGCAGGGCGGCGGCCTGCTCGGCGGCGCTGCCTTCCTCCGGCTTCAGGGCGTAGGCACCCTTCTTGTCGAAGCCCAGCGGATTGACACAGTCGACGACGAGCTTGCCGGCCAGCTCCTCGCGCAGCGATTCCAGAGTCTTGCCGTGCCCCTCCCACGGTACGGCGACGATCACGATGTCGCTGCGCCGCGCGCACTCGGCGTTGTCGGCACCCTCGACACCGTGGCCCAGCTCCTCGGCGGCGGTCTGCGCGCGTTCCGCGGCACGCGAGCCGATGATCACCTTCTGGCCTGCCCTGGCGAGCCGGTAGGCCAGGCCCTTGCCCTGGGGGCCGGTGCCGCCGAGCACACCGACGACGAGTCCGGACACGTCGGGAAGGTCCCAGGGGTCCTTCGCGGGGGCCTTCTGTGCACTGTCAGTAGAGGTCATGGGCCGACTTTACGTGGCGCGGTTCCCGCCCCGGGGGCTTCGGGTGCTCAGGTGAGGGCCGTCACGGGGATACGGCGGAAGGTGATCGTCTCGTACGGCCCGAAGTCGCCCGTCTCATGGAGGAGCCCCACGGTCGTCGCGTCGACGCGGACGAGGTCGGAGTACGCGGCGGGCAGTCCGTCGACCGTGTGCGCGGGCCGCCAGGTGGTGCCGCCGTCGGCGGAGGCGCGGACGGTCATCAGGGCGCGGGCTGCGGGGTCGGCGGGCCCCGAGTACAGCAGCAGGTCCGGGTCGCGGAGCTGGAGCAGACTGCCCTGGACGACGGGGGTGACCAGGCCGGCCTGTGGCCGGAAGGGTTTGAGCAGGGTTCTGCCGCCGTCCGTGGAGTGGGCGTCGGCGCGGTCGCCGGGGGACGGGGAGTCGTTGCGGGTGTTGAAGTAGACGCGCCCGTCGGGGAGTTCGGCGGCGGTCGTCTCGTTGGCGTTGACGTATCCGTCGGTGTTCTCGTCGATGTACCCGAGCGACCAGGTCTCGCCGCGGTCGTCGCTGAGCAGGCAGTGGCCGCTGTTGTACTTCGCCTCGGTGCCGGTGTCCGAACCGGTGGGCGGCAGGGTGTGGTTGCCGGGGACGACGACCCGGCCGGTGCCGAGCTGCACGGCGTGCCCGGGCGTGGTCGCGTACCACCGCCAGTCCGCCTTCTTCACCTGCCCGGTGATCTCCTTCGGGGCGGACCAGGTGACGCCGTCGTCGTCGCTGTGCTGCACCCAGACGCGGCGCCCGTCGGCGGGCTTCACCCTGCCGCGCAGGATGGCGTCCTCGGTCGCGCCGGCGGCGGCGCGGATGTGCACGAGCAGGATCCGGTCGGTGTCGAGGACGACGGGGGCGGGGTTGCCGGCGAGATCGTTCCCGTTCCGGGCGACGGCCTGGAGCGGGCCCCAGGTGCGGCCGCCGTCCGTCGACCGCTTCAGGACGATGTCGATGTGGCCGTGGTCGGCGGCGGAGTCCACCCGGCCCTCGCAGAAGGCGAGCAGGGCAAAGACGGGGTGGGCGTGATGCTGGGGCCGGGCACGGTGGTGGGTGCGGTGGGTGTACGGGTGGCGACCACGGCCGGGATGCGGAAGCTCGCGTAGCCTTCGCGGCCCGCGTGGAAAGGGGTGCTGCTGACCGCGGATGTTGCCGTGGTGGTTCCGGTTGTTTCCGTCATGCGCCGGGATCTGCCCCACTTGGGCGAATTCATGGTGAACTCCGCCTGATCAGTTGTCGATTGCGGCAGGATGCGTGCGCATGGATGCCGTACGGGTCGCGTTGTTGCGCGAAGTCCTCGCCGGAACCGAGTGGTTGGGGGCCACGCGGCGGTTCGCGGAGGGCCTGAGGGGGTCCGTGGTGTCGTACGGGGGCGGGCTGCTCCTCGTGGGCACGGCGGAGTACGAGCCGTGGCACCTGGCCGCACACCTGGTGGACGAGGCGGCCTGGTCGGGGACGCCTGAGCTGTCGCCGACGCTGGTGCGGCACGGGGCGCGGGCCTCGGACCCGGCCCATCTCGCCGTGGGCCTCGGGCGTATCGAGGCGGCGCGGCGCGGCGAGACGCTGCTCGTGGTGTCGCCCGCCGCACCCGGGGCGCCGCTCCTGGAGCGGGTCCACGACGCGCGGCGAGCCGGGGCGACCGTGCTCGCGCTCGACGCCGGTGACCGGGAGCTGGGAGCGATGGCGCACGAGTCGCTGACCGTGCCGCCGGATCAGGAACTCGACCTCGACACCGTGCAGCACCTCGTCAGCGCGGCGGCCGGGGAGAACTCCCTGCCCTCCCCGCGGGGGCGGCGCCGGTTCCGCGATCGGCTCTCCCGCCTCGCGGACCAGTTGACGGCTCCGCCGGCGGCGCGGTGGTAGGACACGGCGGGCGGTGACGTGACGGGAGGGACGACGGCGGGGCGGCCGGGCGGCGGAAATGCAGTTGCCGCCGCGGAGGGCGGCCGCTCAGCATGAGCCGTCGTGACCGACGACGCCCCCGTATCCCCCGCCGCGCTGCCCGCGCGCGCTGAACCCGCCGCCGGTGCCGGTGCGCGACTGCGGTCGCTGCTGCCCGATCTCGCGCCCTGGCGGGCGTCGGCCGACTTCCGGCGGCTGTGGCTGGCCGGGCTGATCACCAACTTCGGCAGCTTCCTGACCTTCGTCGCGCTGCCGGTGCAGATGAAGGTGCTGACCGGGTCGGCGGTGGCCGTGGGGGCGATCGGGGCCGTGGAGCTCGTACCGCTGATCGTGTTCGGGCTGTACGGCGGGGCGCTCGCCGACGCCCTCGACAAACGGAAGCTGATCCTTTACACGGAGGCCGGACAGGGGCTGCTGTGCGGCGGTCTGCTCGTCAACGCGCTGATGCCGCGTCCGGCGGTGTGGCCGCTGTACGTGGTCGCCGCGCTGTCCTCCGCGCTCGGGTCGGTGCAGCGGCCCGCGCTTGACTCGCTCGTCCCCCGGATCGTGGCGCACGAGCACCTGCCCGCCGCGGCCTCCCTCAACTCCCTGCGCTGGTCGGTCGGCGGGGTCGCGGGGCCGGCGCTCGCGGGCGTCGTGGTCGCGTACGCCGGGCTCGGCTGGGCGTACGCCGTGGACCTGGTGACCTTCGTGGTGTCGGTCGTACTGATCGTCGGACTCGCCGCGTCACCGGCCGCGCACGAGGCCGCGAAGCCGTCGCTCGCCTCCATCGCTCAGGGCGCGCGGTACGCGTGGAACCGCAAGGAACTCCTGGGCACGTACGTGATCGACCTGGCCGCGATGTTCTTCGCGATGCCGCTCGCGGTGCTGCCGTTCCTCGCCGACGAGCTGCACGCCGCGTGGTCGCTCGGAATGATGTACGCCGCGCTGCCCGCCGGGGCGATGCTGGTGACGCTGACCAGTGGGTGGACCTCGCGTGTGCACCGGCACGGGCGGATGGTGGCTTTCGCGGCGGCGTGCTGGGGGCTGGCGATGGTGGGGGCCGGGGCCGTGCACAACGTGTGGCTGGTGCTGCTCTTCCTTGTCCTCGGCGGCTGTTTCGACATGGTGAGCGGGATCTTCCGGGGCGCGATGTGGGACCAGACGATTCCGGACGAGCTACGGGGGCGACTCGCCGGGATCGAGCTGCTCTCGTACTCCGTCGGGCCCCAGCTGGGGCAGGTACGGGCGGGCGGAACGGCGGCCTGGGCGGGGGTGCGGGCGTCGATCTGGGCCGGGGGTGTGATCTGCGTGGGAGCGGTGGGGGCGTTGGCGTGGTGCCTGCCGCAGCTGATGAGATACGACGTCCGGACGAATGAGCACGCGGTACGGATGCGCTCCGCTCGGGGTGAGGCGGTGCTCTCCCACCCGCACCACCCGTGACGGTCGCTCGGGTGGTGCGGGTCGCCCGCGGGGGCCGGCCGCCGTCGGCGCCCGCGGGTCCGCGCGCCGACTATGGCTCAGCGCCCTCACGCCCTCACGCCGTCCCGGTGTCCCGGTGTCCCGGTGTCCCGGTGTCCCGGTGTCCCGGCGTCCCGGTGTCCCGGCGTCCCGGCGTCCCGGTGTCCCGGTGTCCCGGTGTCCCGGTGTCCCGGTGTCCCGGTGGCTGAGCCACCGGTGACTGGGCACCCGGCGCCTCGGTGCCCGGTGCCCCGCCTCTCGATGCCTCAGCGCGCGCTGCTCCAACCCCTCGGTGCCCGGGCGGCTCGGGCGGCTCGGTGCCTGGGCACCTGCGCTTCGGCGCCCGGCGCCCGACCGGCCTTGCCCCTCAGCGCCCGGCGCCCGACCGGCCCTGCCCCTCAGCGCCCGGCGCCCGACCGGCCCTGAGCGCCCGGCGCCCGACCGGCCCTGCCCCTCAGCGCCCGTCGGCCGGCGCGCCCAGTGTCCCGGTGCCCTGCGGGCCTCGTCAGTCGTCCTCTGGGGTCGGGCCCGTCGCGTCGTGCCATTTGGGGTCCGTTTCCCACTCGAGGTTGCGCTCCTGGGCGGTCTCCATCGCGTGTTCGGCCTCCTCACGGGTGGTGTACGGGCCGAAGCGGTCCTTCGCGGGGCACTCGGGGCCCTCCTCCACCTTCTGGTGGACGAGGCAGTAGTACCACTCGCCCGGCTTCCCTACGGTCCGCTTCTTGAAGAGGGCCATGACCTGCTCCTTTCGCCACGGACATAGTGCCCCCATGCCCGCTGGTTAGACTCGCTGGCATGTCTGGCCAGTCGCTGCTCGTACCAGGAGAGCTCTCTCCCACCCGTCCCGTTCCGGGAAACATCAGGCGCCCCGAGTACGTGGGCAAGCCCTCCCCCACGCCGTACACCGGCCCGGAGGTACAGACCCCCGAGACCATCGAGGCGATGCGGATCGCCGGGCGGATCGCCGCGCAGGCGATGGCCGAGGCGGCGAAGCTCATCGCGCCGGGCGTGACGACGGACGAGCTGGACCGGGTCGCGCACGCGTACATGTGCGACCACGGCGCCTATCCGTCCACCCTCGGTTACCGCGGTTTCCCCAAGTCCCTGTGCACCTCGGTCAACGAGGTCATCTGCCACGGCATCCCCGACTCCACGGTGCTGCGGGACGGCGACATCATCAACCTCGACGTGACGGCGTACATCGGTGGCGTCCACGGCGACAACAACGCGACGTACCTGGTCGGGGACGTGGACGACGAGTCGAGGCTCCTCGTCGAGCGGACCCGTGAGTCCCTCGACCGCGCGATCAAGGCGGTCAAGCCGGGCCGCCAGATCAATGTCATCGGCCGCGTGATCGAGTCGTACGCCAAGCGGTTCGGATACGGGGTCGTGCGGGACTTCACGGGGCACGGGATCAACTCCTCGTTCCACTCTGGACTGATCATCCCGCACTACGACAGCCCGCACGCGACGACCGTCATCCAGCCCGGGATGACGTTCACGATCGAGCCGATGCTCACGCTCGGTACTCACGACTACGACATGTGGGACGACGGGTGGACCGTCGTGACGAAGGACCGCAGGCGGACGGCGCAGTTCGAGCACACGCTGGTCGTCACGGAGACCGGTACGGAGATCCTCACGCTGCCGTAGCCGCGCGCCTGTGGCTCATAGCCCGTAGCGCCCAGCCCGCCCTGATCACAGGGCGGGCTTTTTCGTCGCCGGCTCTCGGCTTCGCTCGAGCAGGGGCCCCATCATCCCCACTCGGGGGCTTCGCCCCCCAAACCCCCGATCGGCCTGAACGGCCTCGTCCTCAAACGCCGGACAGGCTGAAAGATGTGCGCCGGCACCCCTTCAGGGGCGCGGGGAACCGCGCGCCCAGCCCCCACCCACCCACCCACCCACCCACAGACAAACGAATCGGGCGGACGGGGGATTGCGGGGCGAAGCCC
>NZ_JBEYFS010000163.1:0-28727 GCF_040634475.1 Streptomyces sp. NPDC007095 | reverse complement strand
CCGGGCGTCGCTGCCGTACCTGCGGACGAACGCGGTCAGACAGGGGACGAACGCCAGCAGCGCGAGGGCAGACAGCCCCTGGAGCAGGCCGAGGATGCGGAAGAGGTTCTCCAGAGTGGCTGGATCCTTCAGCCGATACGCCTGTACTTCGGCGTCGCTGGAGTACGGCGTTACCGTGCCGGACGGGCCCAGCGCCCCGGCGATGACGAGACTGGCCACGAAGAACAGGACGTACAGCACGCTGGTCAGAGCGCCAAGGTCCCGGCGCTGGGCGCTCGTGCGGGTGAGCGTGGCGGTGGTCACGGAGGCGACCCTCCTGAGGTAAGTGTGACGGCGGAGCGGAAGTCCCGGCCCCGCTGTCTTCACCATCACAGAGCGGCTCCTGTGGGACGTCCCGCGCAGGAAGGCCGTGGGCGTACTCCCGGTGGCGTACAGATCCATCCGCTGAACTGCTCGGAGTGTCAATCGTACTCGCGTCGGAGCAGCGGGAGTTACTTCCGCCGACGGACGCCCTGGACGGTCAGAAGGGAGAGCCTGGCCGCGTGCATGTGACCCTGACCTGATTGAGGTATCTATGACCCCCTCCGCCGGATCATCGACGGTGACGACGCCCGCTGGCGATGGCCCACAACGGCGTTCAGGCCACCGGTTGCCTCAGACGGCCCGTAAGAGCATAGTCGTCGTGCATGTGGTCGTCTCTGTCAGTTGGTTGGCCCTGATGCTCTGCCTGCTCACTCTGGGGATGACGGCGCTGGCGACGAACAATGCCGACACCCTGCGGACCGCCTACCGGGCGATGGGGATGCTGGGGAACGTTCTGATCATCCCGCTGAGCCTGCTCACGTTGGTCAGCGGTGTGATGCTGGCGCTCGCCACGCCGTGGGGCCTGTTTCGGTACTACTGGGTCAGTGCCAAGTTCTGGCTGACCCTGGCGGCGACGGTGGCCTCGATTTTCGCCCTCACTGCCAGACTGCACGACGCGGCGGATGCGGTGGCCCGGCATCCGGTGGGCCCCATCTCAGCCATGGATCTGGGATTCATCCGCTACAACATGGTGATCGTCCCGGCCGTCGCGCTCCTGCTGTATCTCGCCAACGTCATCCTGTCCGTCTTCAAGCCATGGGGTCGACGGCCGGCCGCGCCGAGTGCAGGCCGGCAGTAGCGTCGCCGTGATCAGCTGTGAGGCGTCGTTGTTCTACGGGAACATGCCGACCGACCTGTCGGGCGCCTGGGGAATTACCAGCCCCGTCACAAGATCTCCGACAGAGCCGAATTGGCTGACCGTCGACAGGTGAGCGTGCGGCGGAAGCCCTCCTCAGCGGCCGCCTTCACCAGGGCAGTCTGGAGCGCGGCGAGCCGGGCCCCACGCACCTGGTCCGACCGGCCCTCGGCACCGAGCAGCACGGCGGCCTGGAACTGGGTGTCGGTGACGTCCACGCACACCACCTGGTACGGCGCGCAGATCCCCCTATCGATCGCCTCCGACAGCGTCAGGGTGTAACACCTGCTGCCGAACGGCCCATTGGGGTCGTCCTCCATGCTTGCTACCAGCTCGCCCGGCGCGCCCTGCTCGGATTCCTCGTCCAGCTGCCACAGGCGGGGCGTGGCGGTTGTGAAGTGCCGGTGCAGTGCCATTGAGGGGACGTCGTCACTGAGCCAGCGTCAGGTGTCGGAGACAGATCCTCTGACCTGCGGTTGAGTGGATGCTCATGGTGGCAGCTGCTGACATCAGTCGGTGGCGTCAAGTGATGATGCTGCTGGACAGATCGATGGCACTTCCTATGCCGCGTACTGAGCCCTGAGGCGAAGCGGATGAGGAGCCGCAGCCCTATCGGTAGCTTGCCCGGTCGGCTTCGATGGCTGCGGCGAGGGCGTTGTCGGCCACTTTTACTGCAGGGTTGTCGTCCGGCAGGACGAGGTGATGCGGGTCGAGTGCTGCCAGCCCGGCGGCCAGTCCCGGACCTGTGCCGTCCTCTTCGGCGAGCTGGCACAGTTCGAACAACGCAACTGCCGCCCGGATACGGGACTGTTCACGCTCGCTGAGGGGCGTACCGCTCTCGGCCTGCTCAAGGAGGGTGCTGTGGGCGCCGGCGAACTCTGCCGCGGTCACTTCCGGAGGAGGAGGCTGGTGCGGGTCAGCGGACCAGCCAGGTGCCCGGTGAGCGCGGCGGACGAGAGCGTAGGAGTAGGCCGTCAGCTGGTCGACAGCGTCGCGGACGGCTTTTTGCATGTCGTTGGTGCGCAAGGGCAGACCCAAGGCTTCGGTGAAGTCCGGGAAGCGCTCGACGGTGAGGGGCAGGGCCTGGCCGTAGACGCCGTGGACGCGCATGCCGATCGGGAGAACTTCACCGTCTTCCACGGCCACCAGCGACATCCGGCATCGGGTCCTGGCCGCCTCTCGTTGCTCGTTGCTCCATGCACGTATCCCCTCAAGAGCCATCGGCCAATGGCCAAGGGACACGGCGATGACCACTTGCTGATCACACCACACCGGTGCGGGATCGGGATCCGCGCATGCAGCGGTGCACGCGGTGTCAGCTCCCGCCTGGTGCAGCATGTCGGTCACTGCGCGCAGGGAGTGGTCCAGCGCAGTCTGCATCACGCTGTCCACGGCGGGAATGACCAAGTCCAGCTTCTTCTCACGCTACTTGACGGGTAGCGTCACGACCCCCGTGACGGGGGCCGTAGGTTGGCCGGTCACGCCACGACCTGCGTCGGCGAGGCGGCCGGGTCCAGGCGGCCGCACAGGAAGGCCGCGGCACGGTCGAGTGCGGCGGCGGCCTCATCCAGGACGGTGGCGAACGCCTGGAAGACGTGCGGCGCCCCGGCCACGACGTCGAGTGTGACGTCAACGTCACACTCGGCGGCACGCGCGGCCAGGCGCACCGAGTCGTCGAGCAGGACCTCGTGGCTGCCGGCCTGGATGAGCAGCGGCGCAAGGCCGCGCAGGTCGGCGAAGGCAGGGCTGACCAGTTCGCCACGGGGGTCAGCGCCGCCCAGGTAGTCCGCGGCACGCACGCGCAGTGCGGTGGCAGTCATGGACGGGTCGACCTCGGCTTTGGTCTCAAGGCTGCGACCGGACTGGGTCAGGTCCACCCACGGGGACAGCAGCAGCGCTGCGGCGGGTTGCGGCAGACCTGCGCGCCGGGCAGCCAGCAGGGTCGCCACCGCCAGACCGGCCCCGGCCGACTCCCCCGCGACCGCGATCCGCGCCGGGTCGCCCACGTCCTCCAGCAGCGCACGGTAGGCCGTGAGGGCGTCGTCGACGGCGGCCGGGTAGCGGTGCTCGGGAGCGAGCCGGTAGTCGACGGAAACCACCTCGGCACCGGTGCGGCGGGCGAGGCCGGCGACCAGGTTCAGGCTGGTCTCCGAGTCGCCGATGGCGTAACAGCCGCCGTGGAAGTACACGATGGTGGCGGCCGGGACCGCCCCGTCGATGCGCACCCGCAGGGCCGGGACCACCCCGCCGAGCATGGTCTGCTCGGTCCGCACGTCCGCGGGCACCGGAGCGGCGGTGAGCATGGCGCGGAACACCGCCCGCATCTCCAGCGGATCCTGGGCCAGGTCGAGCGGAGAGCCACGCAGCAGGGCCGTGACGTGTTCCATCTGGGTGGTACTCATGGCTGTCATCCTCACAGTCGTCTGTAAATCAGAGTTCATTACTAGTAAGATAGTAAGCGTCATGAACCATGGTGACAAGGTTTCGAGGAGCGGATCGATGAACAACGAGGACTTCCTGCGACTTCTGGTTCGCGCGCAGATCCACCTGTGGGACGCGGCGGACACCGCCCTGCGCACGGACCACGACCTGCCGCTCGTCTCGTACCTGCCGATGCGCGTCATCGCCCAGACCCCCGACTGCCGCGTCCAGGACATCGCGAACCAGCTCGCCATCACCAGCGGCGGCGCCAGCCAAGCCGTCGACCGGATCGAAAAGGCCGGCCACGTCGAACGCAGACCCCACCCCGCCAACCGGCGCTCCTCCATCGTGGAACTGACCGCGGAAGGCCGTGCGCTCCTCGACGCCGCCGCCGCGACCCTCGACCAGGAGATGGACCAGCGCCTGGCCCCGCTGTCGACAGCCGCTCGCAGGCAGATCACCGACAGCCTTGCCGCGCTGCTCACCCGGCCCCGATGAAGCCGGCCCTGGTGCCCACCTTCGGCCGCGTCCACCCGGCCCGCCGCCACCGGGCCTGGCCGCTCACGGTGGGGCTCGCGTGGTCTGTGCCGCGTCGTCTGCGACCTGCCGGAGGTCGGGAATGGTCATGGGCAACGACAGGTCGAGCCGCTTGTCCAAGTCGAGCCGAAAGGTTCCGTACGGGTTGATGTTCGACCAGAACGTGGTCCAGCCAAGGTGAGGCCAAAAGCCCGACGTTCTCGTTGATCGTCGTGGGGTCGCTCGGGCGGGTGATGGGGGCCTGATCTGGCGGTGCGGGGCGGGGCAGCAGAGAAGCATCGGCGATGCTTTGTGTCGCCTGCTGTGAGGGACATCCCAGGCAGCCCGGTCGCATGGTCCTTGTCACCAGCCGTAACCGGATGTCCGCCCTGATCGCCGGCGGTGCGGCAGCTCCTGCCCCTGAGCCTGCTACTCGTGGCCGATGCCCACCAGATACTCACGCAGCTGCGCGCCGACGGGTTCGACGTCCGCGATGACGACGTCGCCCGCCTCTCACCGTTCGTACGGCACCACATCATCCACGGCCGGTACTCCTTCCAGGTTCCCGACCTGCCCGGTGGCCTGCGGTCCCTGCGGGATCCGGACGCGGACGACGACCGGTAAGTCGATCGGCTCAGGCGCGTTGGCACAGAGGCTCAAGAACTCTCACATGTCTCGGTGTTCACCGGTGTGCGCGGAAGAACTCGGTGAGGTCGTGCGCGAGGAGTTCGGGTTCTTCGTGGGCGGCGAAGTGTCCGCCACGGGGCATGCGGGTGTACCTGGTGATGTTGTACGTGCGCTCCGCCCAGCTGCGGGGCGGCTGGGTGAGGTCGGCCGGGAACAGGGCGAGGGCCGTGGGCACGTTGACCCGCTCAACCCTCCTCGTCAGCCCTTGGGCGTATTCGTAGTAGGGCCGGAAGGAGGTCGAGATGGTGCGGGTGAACCAGTAGAGCGACGCCTGCGTGAGGAGGAAGTCGTCGCTGAACCGGGACGACAGGTCACCACCGCAGTCGCTCCACGCACGGTACTTCTCGACGATCCAGGCGAGCAGCCCGGTCGGCGAGTCGGCCAGACCATAGCTCAGCGTGAGAGGGCGGGTGCTCTGTTGGTGCATGTACCCGCCCTCTTCCGCGGACCACACCGCGACGGAATCGAGGTACTCCCGCTCCTCAGGGGTGACACCGGCCGCGTCGTAGGCGACCGGGCTGGCGATCGCCATCAGATGGATGCCCACCACGGCCTCGGGGTGAGCCTCGCCAAGCCGGGAGGTGATGCCGGCACCCAGGTCGCCCCCGTGCGCGACGTAGCGCTCGAAGCCGAGTTCGTCGTGCATGAGCCGGTGCCAGATCTCATGGGTCTGCGGCGGCTCGGCGAGCAAGGGCCGCTGAGGTGAGAAGGCGAATCCGGGCAGCGAGGGGACGACGACGGTGAACGCGTCGGCGGCGTCACCCCCGTACCGCGACGGCGTGGCCAGCCGGCGGGCGAGGGCGGTCAGTTCGAGGAAGGAACTGGGCCACCCGTTGGTCAGGACGATCGGCAGGGCGCCGGGGTGCTCGCCGTCAAAGCGGAGGTAGTGGACGGGCGTTCCGTCGATGTCCGCAAGGTGGGACGGCAGGGCGTTGATGGTGGCTTCGTGGACACGCCAGTCGTATTCGGACGCCCAGTAGGCGACGAGGCGTCGCAGTTCGCCGGAGTCGGTGCCGGCCTCCCAGCCTGTGGCGGGCCAGGGGGTCGGCCAGCGTGTGTGGAGCAGTCGTGAGCGCAGCTCGTTCACCTCGGCCTCGGTGACGGCGATCACGGGTGTCTGGCGGGTCACAGGAGTCTCCAAAGTTTCGTTCTCACATGACAGTGGTGCGTGCCTGAGTGGCGGAGCCGGTCTGCGTGCGCTCATCGGGGGACCGGCGGGTGGCACCGGCGATCACAGCGGACAGGGCCATGAGGATCGCGATGACGAGCAGGGCGTGCCCGATAGTGGTCTGGTTGCCGAGGAAACCGATGAGAGGGGGTCCGCTGACGAACCCGCAGTATCCGATCGAGGTGATGACGCTGACTCGGCCGGCGGCACGAGCGGGCTCGTCGGCCCCGGCACTCATGCTGATCGGAAAGCCGAGCGCCGCACCCAACCCCCAGAGCAGTGTTCCGGCGAACGCCATGCCGGTGGATGGCCCGAGTGCGAAGACAGCGACTCCGGCGGTGGCGGAGGCGGCGGCTGTTCGCAGGACAGTGACCCGACCGAACCGTTCGAGGACCGCCGGCCCGAGCCAGCGGCCAGCCGTGAGCGCGGCCAGGAACGAGGCGTACGCTAGCGTGCCGATCGTGGCGGTGACGTGGTGGCGGTCGATGACCGAGACGCTGACCCAGTTGCTACCTGCCCCTTCCGCGACCGCGAAGGCCAGTGCGACGAGCCCGACCACCACGGTGCGGGGCTCTCTCCACGCGCCCAGACCCGGGCGGGACACCTTCACCTTCGGCGGTGCTGCGCTGCGGCGCGCGGCATGCTCGGGCAGAAAGTGTCGTGCGGCCGCGGGTATCGCCCCGGCGATCACTGCTGCGGCCGCGGCCACATGGATCCCTACCGGGACCTGCAGGGCGATCATCAGCACGCCGACCGCGGCACCGGCGACCGTACCGAGGCTGAACGCGGCAAAGAAGCGTGGCATGACGGGCCGGCCGAGCTGCCGTTCGACGGACGCGGCGTGCACCGTCATCGCGACATCCCAGAAACCCGTCGCCGCGCCGAGCAGGAACAGCCCGGCCACCAGCAGGGACGTTGAGAAGGTGTATCCGAGCGCGATGACGCCAAGGCTCGCGCTGACGATTAGGGCCACGGCGGTGACGGCCCGGCGGGGGCCGATGCGTGTGACGACAGGTCCCGACAGAGGCAGCACGATCACACCGCCGACGGCGATGGTGAGCAGCAGGAGTCCCAGGGACGCCGGGTCGAGATGCAGCTGCGTGCGGACCTGCGGAAGCCGGGAGGACCACGTCGACCCGGCGAGCCCAAGACCGGCGAAGACCGCGTAGGTCGCCCTCGCACCGGCCGTCACCTCCCGCGCTGTCGGCGCCGTCGGGACGGCGACAGACGCTCCGGTCACGATCCCGGCCGGCCGACTGGGCCGAGCGTCTGGTCGATCGCGTCCCGTGCCCTCTCGCGCGACTTCGGCGAGGTCGTGAGCAGAGCATGCATGATCATTCCCTCAAGCAGGGCGTCCAGCCGGGCGGCGCTGTCCGGGCCGATGAAACGGGCCAGAACAGTGCGGCTGTCCTCCGTCCATGCCTGAGTCAGGGCTCGTAGTCCGGGGTCGCGGAGCGCCGCCAGGTGCAGCTCGAAGCCGAGGACCGCACTGCGGTGCCTGGCAGGACCTCCGTGGACGAGATCGACCAGGACCTCAACGAATTGCTCGTGTGTCTCGACACCCTCGAACAAACCCTCGAACACCGCGGACTGCACCTCGACATGCCGGGCGAACGCCTGCGCCTGAAGATCGGTCAAGCTGGCGAAGTGATAGGTGATCGACCCGAGCGGCACGCCCGCTCGGGCGGCGATGTGCCGATGCGTCGTCCCGGCCACCCCACGCTCCGCAATGACGTCGAGGGTGGCGTCCAGGATGTGCGTCTTGCGGCCGGGGTCATTGCGACGGGTCCGCCGCCGCCCACCACCCGATCCGGCGGAGGCCCGGCGCTCACCGTCGGCCGCTTCCTTGGCCGTTTCACCTGCGGGAGGATCCGCCAAAGGCGACTCGATGTGCGACATGCGTACAAACATACAAGCCTTAAGAACAGATGTACAAATCAATGGATGCTCGCAGCCACCACGCCGCGGCATCACACCTGTACCTTCGGCATACACACAACCGGCCGCTCGCCATGGTCTGCGGTCCGGACGGCTACCCTCACGCTCGCCTCAGCCCCGCTCTCACCTGCAACGAAATACAGCGACTATTCGCCCTGCCCGCCGCATCCCCGAACGACCAACGCGACCATCGCCCGCACTGGTCCCTATGGCGTCGCCGACACCAGGCCCGCGCCCGCGACTGCCACTACCGCCGACGCGAGGCCACAACATGAAGATCCACAACTGCGGATGGAGTATTAATTGACTGAGCTCAGAAGCAACCGACCGAAGTCAGTGCGGCCCGAGGGGCCCCTCATGCCGCCGTTAGCGCCGCCAGGGCGCGGTCCATCGCGTCGTTGAATTCTTCCGGCGCCAGCGGCAGCCGGGACTTGACGTCCCGACTCCACTGGTCGGCGAGGACCTCGGCGGAGCCCGCCTCGACACCGTCGAGCGCCGCGTCGGCCAGGTCCGACGGCGCGATCTTGGCCACGGGCCAGCCCGCGGCCATGTCGGTGTCGGCCAGGCCGAGGTGCACAGCTGTCACGAGCGTGCCCTGCTCGGCGAGTTCCAGGCGGACGCCGTTGGTCATGGCCCAGGCGGCGGCCTTGGTCAGGTGGTAGGCATTGGCGCCCTTGCCCCCGAACCATGACATGGCGGAGAGGACGTTGACGATCGCGCCCCCGCCGTTCCTGGCGAGCGCCGGCGTGAACTCCCGGATCATTCCCAAGTGGCCGAACATGTTGGTCTCCAGCTCGTGCCGTACCGCGTCCAGCGAACCGGTCACCAGGTCGGTCCCCGTCTGGATCCCCGCGTTGTTGATGAGCAGCGAGACGTCCGGGGCGGCCTCGGCTGCGGCCCTCACGGATGCGGGATCGGCGATGTCGAGGGGCAGCACGTCGACCCCGGGCAGGTCCACGGTCTCGGGCCGGCGAGCCGTCGCGTAGACCTTGCGGGCGCCCCGTTCGAGCAGGCGCTGGGCGAAGGCGTGGCCCAGGCCGCGGTTGGCTCCGGTGACAAGGGCAACTGAGTTGTTGATGTCCATGCCCGGTACGCTAAAACCTGACGTTAACGTCAGAGGCAAGTGCTGGTCATCAGGGCCGGGGCGAGAGGAATCACCATGACCGTCACAGAGGCCGCGGCCGAGCGACTGATCCGCATCGGCGAGGTGGCGCGGGGTGCCGGCGTCTCGGTACGCGCCGTGCGCTACTACGAGCAGCAGAGGCTGCTCATCGCGGAGCGCAGCCCATCCGGCCAGCGCCTCTACCGGCAGGACGCCGTCACCCTGGTCCGTTTCTTCCAGCAGATGTTCGCCGCCGGCCTGACCAGCCGAAGGATCACGGAACTCCTTCCGTGCTGGGACTCCGGGCACACCGACGCCGAGCAACGAGCCATGCTGCGCGCCGAGCGGGACCGCATCCAGGCCAAGATCGACGACATGCAGGCTGCCCTGGACCGCCTCGACGAGGTCATCGCGATCACGGACACGCACCCATAGAGCTCGTAACACGATCATGATCGGTGCTTCTTCAGCCGCCTCCAGCAGATGAGGCCGCAGGCCAATGAGCACTTTCCAACTTAAAGTTGCAGTTCACGGGGCTGGCGTGGGCCGTGGGTGGGGCACTCGGGCCAGTCGAGGCCGTGATTGGAAGCAGGTGATCATCGGTCAGCGGCTGCTCTCGGCACGCCGGCGGCCGAAACGGCAATGCCTGCGGCATGCCACGCTGCTGCGTCCGCCTGCGGCCTTTACAGCTGTGTGTCCGCACCTCCGAGCGGGATCGCCCGATGGCCGTCATGCAGGAGCCGGCGGGAAATCGCACGGGCCGTAGCCCGCACGGCCGGCCCGTAGCCCGCATCCGCGAAACCGGTGTTGGGCGCCACGACCGACAACGCCGCCACCACCTCGTCGCCGTCCCGCACCGGCGCGGCCACGGTACTCAGCCGCCACGGATGACTCTGGCGACCGAAGGCGTAGTCACCGCGGCGTACCTCCGCGAGCACACGGCGCAGGTCGGCCGGCGTACGGATGTCGTCATCGCCGTGCCTAGGCTCATAGGTGGCCATGGCGTGGTCCTGTACGGTCAGCGGCGCGAAGGCAAGCAGCACCACTCCGACGCCGGTGGACGTCAGCGGCAGGCGGCCCCCCACCCGGTAGCGCACGGGACTGGCGTCGAGTGCCGAAAGCCGCTCGACGAGCAGTGCCTCCCCCTGGTCCCGCACAGCGAGCAGCACGTGCTGACGGGTGACATGGAAGAGATCTTCCATGAAGGGCATGGCCACGGACCGCAGCCCGTGTCCACGCGGTGCCAGGGAAGCGGTCTCCAGCAAACGCAGCCCCACGACGTAGTGGCCGTCGGCGAGTCGTTCCAGCGCACCGACATGGACGAGCGAGCGGGCGAGCCGCAGTGCACTGCTGCGGGGAATGCCGCTCCGTTGTGCGAGTTCGGCGAGGGGCAGCGCACGATGGTCGCTGTCGAACGCGCTGAGCAGGGCGAATGCCCGGTCGATGACCGGTTGCCCCACAGCGGGCCTGCCTCCGCGTCTGCGTCGGGTGTCGTCGTAGCTCGGTGTTTCATTCATCGGAATCACGCATGCCAATCTACGACCGCGTTCCTACGGTGGCACACATACGGAACCGCGAACCCAGGAGACCCGCATGACCGCCGACGGACTCATCGACGTCCACGCCCACTTCGTCACCGACAGCTACGTCGCCGCCGCCCGATCCGCCGGCCTCGAACATCCAGACGGGATGCCTGGCTGGCCCACATGGAGTGTCGAACAGCATCTCGGCATGATGGAGCGCTCGGGGATCGAGAAGTCCTACCTGTCGGTGTCCTCCCCGGGCGTGCACTTCGGGGACGGCAGCGCGGCCCGCGCCCTCGCCCGTGAGGTCAACGTCTTCGCCGCCCGGGTCCGCACCGAGCATCCCCGGCGGTTCGGTCACTTCGCCTCCCTGCCCCTGCCCGACGTCGAGGGCTCGCTCGCCGAGGCAGCCCATGCACTCGACGTACTCGGTGCCGACGGAGTGGCGCTGGAGACCAATCACCACGGCCTCTACCTCGGCAGTCCCGAGTTCGAGCCGCTGTGGGAGGACCTCGATCGCCGCGGCACCGTCGTCTTCGTCCACCCCACGTCACCGCCCCACGCCGACGACCTCTCCCTGGGCCGACCGCGGCCGATGCTGGAGTTCCTCTTCGACACCACCCGCACCGCGAGCGACCTGCTCTTCCGCGGCGTCCTGGCCCGGCATCCGCGGATCCGTTGGATCCTGACCCACGGCGGCGGGGCGCTCCCGCTGCTCGCCGACCGCATGGAAATGTTCCGCACTCTGCTGGGCGGCGGGCCCGTGGACGCACCGAGCGCCGTGGAACAGCTCAGCCGCCTCTGGTACGACATGGCCGGGACGCCCTTCCCCCGCCAGATCCCGGCCCTCGACGCGGCGTTCGGCGTCGAACGCCTCCTGTACGGCAGTGACTACTGCTGGACACCGGCCGAGGCGGTGCTCGCCCAGGTCGAGGCCGTCGGTTCCGCGACGCAGCCGTCCGCCACCGACACCTGGCGGGACCTCACCACCCGCAACGCGCGCCACCTGTTCGCCGCGGACGCGCGATGACCGCCCCTCAGCCGAAGGAATGGGCGCGGATACGGCGGCAGGCGGAGGCATCGCGGGGCGCGGTCATCGGGCGGCTTTCTGGTCGATACGGGCCGGGCCGCTCCAGCCAGGTGCTTCTAGGCTCGACGTGAGTGATCAGTGGCCGCGCAGCAGCCACACGGGCACCCGGCGGCTTCCGCGGCAGTCGCCCCGCCGACTTCTGTCCGGGCTCATGGCAGGCAGCGGGAGGCCGGTGAGGACCAGGCCCGCGGCGCGCCGTCGCCATCGGACAGGTGCCGGGAGCTTCCCCCGACGCCGTACTCGGTGTGCTTGGCCACCCACAATTCCGCCAGGTCCTCCGGATCCGACGCGTACGGCCCGCGGTCAACGGGTACGCCGTCCAGCTGCTGCCGGGTCTCCCGCTCACGCCGGGCGGCCTCCGCGACGTTTTCCGCCGCCTGCGCGGCACTCTGCCGTTGCGGGAGGTTGCCGGCAGGATCCGGCGGCTGGCCGGCTGGCCGGCTCGCGGTGCAAGGCCCTTGTCCCTGCGCCGTTGTTCGCGGCAGTGGGACAAGGGCTTCACATGAGGCCGGGTCAGGCCTCGGTGCCGTGCGCGGCGGCCTTCGCCTTCATCTTGGCGAGCTGCGCGGCCGACGGTGCGAAGATCCGGCCCGCGTCGTTGGTGCCGCCGGACTGCTTGCCGACGACCAGCACTGTGTCGCCGTTCTTCAGCGCGGACTCGGTAAGCTTCTTGCCGTCCCGGGTGACCTTGGCGTTCTTGTCCACGTTCCAGGTCCAGCTGACGCCGTCGGGGCTCTTGACGGTCAGCCGGTCACCGGAGATGGACGTGACCTGGCCGCGCTGCCACTCGCGGACCACGTATTGCCCGGTCTTGGCGTTCTTCACGGTGGCCTGCCCGTGCACACCGCGCGCCAGCATCCTGTGCACCCGGAACCTGAGGTGCCGGTGCTTGCCCGCGTGCTTGTGCGCCTTGGCCGCGGCCGTCGGCGCCGCGCTGTGGGAGCCGTCCGTGCCGGCCGCGTAGGCCGTGGCGCCGCCGACCGTGAGCCCGCCGGCGAGGACGATCCCGGCCACCGTGGTTCCGCGCCTACCGAGCCACCGCTTGCGCATCATCGTGCCGTCCTTTCTCCGGAAGGCCGTCCCGCCTTCCTCGGTATCGATTCGCGCGGACCATAGGAGCCGACTTTGTGGAAACTCTGTGACTTGTCGTTCTGTTCAGCGGTGAGCGCGAGGACGGTGGTCCGGGCGATCCGCAGGTGCTGTTCTTCACCGACGCCGAAGCCCGCGAGTGGGCCACCAGCCGCCCGATGGTCCATGCCCTGTACGAGCGCCTCGATCGCCTCACGGACGTCACCCCGGCCGCCCACCCGTGACCGCAGGCAGCCGGGGCCACGACCCCGGACACCGGAGTCGGGCCTCTCGCTCACCTGGACGGACGAGGCTCCTTCCCGGCCCGTGCCGGAATGGAGCGCGCGGGGTCTGTACGGTCTTCGGCCCTGTCTCACATTCGGTGGTGACGGAGGGTTGCCAAGGTCGTTGACAATTATGTGCGAGATGTCAACGAGCTTGTAGATGTGGTGTTCTCGGGGCTGTTACCGCTGGTCATCGAGGACGTGACCGACGAAGGCGAGCGGATCCTGGTGCGAGCACGGACGCCGGCGGACATGGTGCCGTGCCCAAGTTGCGGGGTGCCGTCCGGGCGGGTTCATGGCTTTCACCTGCGGACGGTGGCCGATGTACCGGTGGACGGGCGACGGGCAGTAGTCCGTGTGCGGGTGCGGCGACTGGTGTGTCCCACGCGAGGCTGTCGGCACACCTTCCGTGAGCAAGTGCCTGGGGTACTGGAGCGATACCAGCGACGCACGGCCCGTCTGACCAGGCAAGTCAAGGCCGTGGTCAAGGAGTTAGCGGGCCGGGCCGGGGCTCGTTTGCTGGCGATACTCGCGGTGGGCGTCTCGCGGCACACCGCCCTTCGGACACTGCTGCGTATCTCACTGCCCACCGGCCGAATACCCCGCGTGATCGGCGTCGACGACTTCGCTCTGCGCCGGCGCCACCGCTATGCCACCGTGATCATCGATGCCGAGACCCATGAGCGGATCGACGTGCTGCCCGACCGCACGGCCGACACCCTGGAGGCATGGTTACGCGCTCATCCGGGCGTCGAGGTCGTCTGCCGCGACGGCTCCGCGACTTACGCCGAGGCCATCCGCCGTGCTCTGCCCGACGCGGTACAGGTTGGTGATCGCTGGCATTTGTGGCACAACCTGTGTGAAGCCGCGCTGAGCGAGGTCAAGGCGCACAGCACCTGCTGGGCCACCGTCCTGGACGCGCCCCTCTACGACGGTCCCCGTGCACAGACCACCCTGGAACGCTGGCACCAGATCCACGACCTGCTCGACCAGGGCGTGGGCCTGCTCGAATGCGCCCGCCGTCTGCAACTGGCCCTGAACACCGTCAAACGCTACGCCCGCGCCGATCGGCCCGAGCGGATGCTCCGCGTCCCCAAATACCGCGCGAGCCTGGTCGATCCCTACCGCGAGCACCTGCGCAAACGCCGGGCCGAAGACCCCGCCGTCCCGGTCAAGCACCTCTTCGAAGAGATCAAAGACCAAGGGTTCACCGGCTGCCTCAACCTCTTGCACAAGTACATCAACCAAGGCCGCGCGGACTCGGATCGCAGCCACATCTCCCCGCGCAGACTCGCCCGCATGCTCCTCGCCATGCCCGACAACCTCAAGGCCGAACATCAGCACCTACTGGACCGGCTCATCGCGGCCTGCCCCGAGATGACCCAACTCGCCGTCTGCATCAGGGACTTCGCCCAGCTCCTGAAGCCTCACCCAGACAATGCCGACGCGCTCGAGCTCTGGATCACCCAGGTCCGCACTGCCGATCTGCCGCACCTGCATGCCTTCACCCGAGGGCTGGAGCGAGACCTCGACGCCGTGATCGCCGCGTTTACACTCCGCTACAGCAACGGCCCCACCGAGGGCGTCAACACCAAGACCAAGCGGATCGCCCGCCAGATGCACGGGCGAGCAGGCTTCACCCTCCTCCGCCACCGCATCCTCCTCGGATAGCGACACCCTCCGTCACCACCGAATGTGAGACAGGGCCGTTGGCTGGACAGACCCGGCCCCGGCCTCGCGCTCGCCCACGGCGCCGGCAGCAGCGTGGCCGGCACTTACGGCCCGATCCTTCAGGGCCTGGCAGCCCACCACACCGTCGTCGGCATCGACTACCCCGGCAGCGGCGACACCCCCCGCTCCACCACACCGCTACAGCTGGACGACCTGGCCGACCAGCTCGTCGCCGCCGCCGTCGCCGAGGACCTGGACACCTTCGCACTGTCCGGTTACTCCCTTGGCGGCCCCGTCGCCATCCGCGCCGCCGTCCGCCACCCCGAGCGCGTCACCGCCCTCGTGCTGACCGCAACCTTCCCCTACCGGGACAACCGCCTCTCCCTCGCCCTGCCGATCTGGCGCAAGCTGGCCGAGTCGGGCGACCGCGAACTGCTGGCCCAATACCTGACGATGATGGCCTTGGGCGCCGACGCACTGGAGGCGATGCCGGCCGAGCAGCTCCAGCAGGCGATCGGCTTCACCGCCGCCAGCGTCGCCGACGGCACCCCCGAGCACGCCGAGCTGGCCCCCCGGGCCGACGTCCGCGACGACCTGCCGCACATCAAGGCGCCCACCCTGGTCATCTCCGCCATCCAGGACTGGTTCACCTCCACCCGCCTGCACCACCAGCTCGTTGACACCATTCCCGGCGTCCAGCTCGTGGAGATCCCCACCGGCCACCTGCCCATGGTGGAACGCCCCGAGGAATGGCAGAACCTCATCACCGACTTCCTCGTCCGGCACAGCGCCTGAGTGACCCGCTAACTTCCGGGCCGCGCCTGCGTCGGCAGCACGCGCACGATCGCGTCGCGCTCATCGTCCTGCTGCACGGCGGCGCGTTCGCGCGGAATTCCGCTCTGTACACCGCCGACATCGCCATCCAACATGTCTTCGGCTGCGGGTCACCGCCGGGCGTCGGCTCACCCCCGCCTGCACGGGGAGGGCTTGCCGAACCAGGACAGCATTCCGTCGACGCCCGGCTCACCCCCGCCTGCGCAGGAAGGACCATCTGCGGATGCCGGACGAGCTGGAGTTCCGCGGCTCACCCCCGCCTGCGCGGGGAGGGCGACGCGCTCGGCCTGTACTCCGCGGTCACTGGCGGCTCACCCCCGCCTGCGCGGGGAGGACGGCCGCATCCTGTCCAAGCGTCCCACCGACACGGCTCACCCCCGCCTGCGCGGAGAGGACTTCTGGGGGCTCACTGCCCACCTCTCCAGCCCGGTGGCCCACCTGATCGGCGGAACGAGTACGATCCGTATCGGATACAGGTCGTACTCGTTTGGACGGGCGCACACCTTCAGGTGCGTCGACCCGCCGAGTCACCCGGCCGCCAAGGCCGCGGCGGATTCCAGCGACGCGCGATCTGATGAAGCCGGCCGACGTGCGCGAGGGCATGACCGCCTTCGCCGAGCGCCGCGCCCCGAAGTGGACGGGAAAGTAGAAGTGAAGATCGAAGACGTTCGCCGTCTGGTGAACACCCCGCTGTCCAACCCGGCGTACGCGCCGGTGACGGCCCGGTTCACCGACCGCGAGTACCTCCACATCCTCTACCGCACCGACGCCGACGCACTGCGCGCCGTCGTCCCAGAGCCCCTGCAGATCGACGCACACGAGCCGCTGGTCCGGTTCGAGATGATGAAGATGAACGAGGTCACCGCCTACGGCCCCTACACCGAAGGCGGCCTGGTCATCCCGGTCACCTTCGAAGGCGAGCACGGCGAGTACCTGCACTCGATGTACCTCGACAACTTCTCCGCCACCGCGGCCGGACGCGAGCTCAGCGCGTACCCGAAGGTGGCCGGCGCGCCGAAGCTGTACGTCGACGGCCCCACGCTGGTGGGCACCATCGACTTCGGCACGCTGCGGGTCGCCACCGCGACCATGGGCTACAAGCACTACGAGCTGGACAAGCGCCAGGCCGAAGCGCAGATCACCGTGCCGACCTTCATGCTCAAGACCATCCCTGGCTACGACGGCACCCCGCGCGTGCAGGAACTGGTACGCACCCAGATCACCGACATCGTCGTCAAGGAGGCCTACACCGGCCCCGCCCGCCTGCAACTGTTCCAGCACGCCCTCGCCCCCCTGGCCGACCTGCCCGTCCTCGAGGTCGTCTCCGCCAGCCACATCAACACTGACCTCACCCTCGCCCCGGTCAAGCCGGTCTTCGACTACCTGGAAGGCACGCGATGAGCCGGTGATTTCGCACCGCCACCGCGGTCGGCGCCGGCACCATCGGACTGTCGGACGGCGCTGTTCGCCGCCGGCCGTCGACTTCAGGGCGATCGGGACTGAACCTTGCCGGGCACGGCAGTGCCACCGCCGGATCCGGCACAGACGCGGTGATCATGCGCGCAATGCGGCCGTCTCCCGGAACGGCAGCGCACGCGGCCGGCAGTTGGCCCGCGGCCGCCGGCCCGGCCGGGACTCGTCGGAGCTGTCGGACATGCCGCGGACGTCTCAGCCCGCATCCATCGCCCGCGGGCGATGGATGCGGGCACCGCAGGACCCATGCGGGTTGCGTTTCTCACTCTCGGCCCCAGCCGCCGGCCTGACCAACCAAACGAGTACACCGCATATCGGACGCAGGTTGTACTCGTTTCTCGGGAGCGCGCACCTCCGGGTGCGTCGGCTCCCCGAATCACTCCGCCGCGAAGGCCGCGACGGAGCCCTGGCTTAAGGAGTGAATGCTGTGAGCTTCACCGTGCCTACCAACTACGCATCCCGCCCGGTGGCCGTGATCGGCGCCGGGACACTTGGCCGTCGAATGGCGTTGATGTTCGCAACCGGCGGCGGCCTGGTGCGGATCTACGATCCGTCCGAGTCGCAGCGTGAAGCTGCGGTGGACTACGTCGAGCAGAACCTCGCCGAGGTCGCCGGCCGTCGACAGAACGGCAAGCCGGGCACCGTGGTCGCCGGCGGCCTCACCGAGGCGGTCCAGGACGCATGGCTGGTCATCGAGGCGGTCCCGGAAAGGCTCGCACTGAAGAAGCAGATCTTCGGTGACCTGGACGCGATCGTCGCGGCCGATGCGATCCTCGCGACAAACTCCTCGTCCTACGCCAGCAGCAACTTCCTCGACCACGTCCGGCATCCCGAGCGCGTGCTCAACATCCACTTCTACATGCCGCCCACACAGAACGCGGTCGACGTGATGTCCTGCGGCAAGACCGACCGGGACGTGCTGGACTTCGTGATGGCCACACTCCCCGAGTTCGGCGTGTATCCCTTCGAAGCCCGCAAGGAGAGCACCGGGTTCATCTTCAACCGGGTGTGGGCCGCTGTGAAGCGCGAGTGCCTCGAAGTGGTCGCCGAAGGCGTGGCCACCCCGCAGGACGTCGACGGGATGTTCTGCGTCAACACCGGTCTCAAGGGTGGACCGTTCCGGATGATGGACAAGGTCGGCCTGGACGTCGTGCTCGACATCGAGGAGCATTACGCGACCGAACACCCCGAGCACCCGGAGGCCCCCCGCGTGCTGCTGCGTGATTACATTAGCCGTGGCCGTCTCGGTGTGAAGAGCGGCGCAGGTTTCTACGACGACTACGCGAAGGTCTGAACAGGTACACGGTGCCCAAGTCGCCGACCAAGACCCGGCCGCGAACGGTGGCCGCCTTGATGAGCAGCGCACGCGCGCTGTTCATCGAGCGCGGCTACCACGCGACCTCGATCAGCGACATCTGCGGGCACGCCGGGCTGACCCGCGGCGCCTTCTACTCCAACTACCGCAGCAAAGAGGACCTGTTCCTCGCTCTCTACGACACCGAGACCGACCGTATCCTCGCCAACCTCGAGCGTGCCGCACACGACGACACCGCCGGTAAGCATCCGGCCGGGCGGGTCCTGGAACTGCTCGCCGTCCACCGCCGGGACGACGAGCAATGGTTCCTCGCTTCCATGGAGTTCACCCTCCACGCTGGACGCAATCGCGACATTGCCGCCGAGCTGGCGCCCCGCGAGGACCGCCTCAATGCCGGCATGGCCCAGATTTTCGCGAGCCTCCTCCACGACGCCACGCCGGACGACTGCCACGACATCGCGATGCTGGTCGCCGCGCTGCACGAGGGCCTCACGGCACAGGAAATCATCCACGGCGCCCCGGCTGCCGCCTTCCGTGAACGCATTGTCCCCCGGGTGCTCAACGCCATCACTACGGTCTGATCAGTGCCATCACCGCACCCACGGCCACGGACGACCACGCCTCCCCAGGTCCTGGACCCCTGGCCACAGTGACTCCGTGGTACTGGCCGAGTCCGGTGATCTGCTTGGCGAGCTCGTTGTTCTCCTCGATCTTCCAGCGCACCCCGGCCCGGCACACAGCCTCGGTGACGGGGCGTCGGCGGGGCGGGGCGGGGACGAGGAAGTAAGGAAGTACGGGTAAGACCCTCGCCCATATGGGGATCCCGAAGGTCTACTCGTTCCACATGACGCTGCCGTACTCGCGTGATTCGTTCCGCTGCTTCACCACCAGCCAGGACCTGCAGACCTTTTTCGACTCTCACTGGCGGGCGTTCGCGCACTTCGGCGGGGCGCCGATGACGAATCGTCTGCGACCGGACCAAGATCGTCGTCCGCCGACACGTCGCCCAGGGCGAGGCGGTACCGCTGCATCCGGAGGTGGTGGCTTCGCCGGTCACTACGACTTCGGCATCGACGTGCTGGCCGCCTGGGGCACCCAGCCGGCGAACGCGGCGTCCATCTCCTTGATAGAGGAGAAAGCCCGCCCGGACAGGACGTGGTCGCGGACGATCAGCACCTGGCGTTCGACGCGGCCTCTGCCAGTCGCCGGCTGGGTGCCCCAGCGTCGTCAGACGCACAGGACTTATCAGCAGGTCATCGGTGAGCGGCAGCTCATGACCACGCGGCCCTCAGGCCCCTGGGCTGCTGCCCCGTATCTGGTGGCCGAGCGGCATCTGCGGTCGGTTGGTAAGGACTGTCTGGTCGCCTTCGGTGGCAATCTCTACTCGGTGTCGGCCCGCAAGGTTCGACTCCGGCAGTTGGTGGAGATCCGGTGACCCGAAGCTCAGCGCTCGCCGCGTCCTCGACAACGGCTCACCCCGGCTTCCACCAGGCAGTCGATGCCGCGCAGCCCGCAGAACGTGACAGCAGGCTCCTCTGAGCGTGCTCGGCGAGCACGCGGGCCGGACATCGAGGAGCCGGCGAGTGCAGGGACGTGCCGGGCGAGAGTCACCTGGCCATGTATATGGACGGGTTGGAGCACGGCCGGGCGTAGCCCGGCGCGGCAGCTCTGAGTTGGCCGCAGTTTTACTGACGATCAAGAGTAAAAGCGCGTGGTTTTGTTCGGCATGTGGTCGTGGTTGCGAGCAGGGTTACCGGCTGGCTGTCTCGTCGCGGGTAGTGGCCGGGAAGACGAGCTGGACGGCCCGTACGATAGCTGCCCGGCGGGCCGCGGCATCGGGGGTGCGTGCCTGCTCCTTGGCTACGTGGGCCAACTCGGGCTGGGCGGCCCAGGAGGTGGCGATCTGGTGGACGAGGGGGAGGACGTCGAATGGGTCCCAGGACGGGTCCAGGTAGCCATCCTCCTGCGCCTTGCGGAGCTGTTCGGTCTTCTCTCTCACGGCTGCCATCAAGGGGTCGTCCGGGGCGGGAGCGTTGTCACCAAGTTCTAGCCGGCCCCAGGAGACCAGTCGGTGGTGCTCTGGATGGCTGAGGAAGAAGTCGAAGATGCGTCCGGCGTACCCGGGCAGATCGGTGGGATCCATTCGGCTGGCTGCGGCCACGACCGCGAGTTCCTGCCGGGCGACGAACGCGTAGAGGTCCTCCTTGCTGCGGAAGTAGGCGTAGACGCGTTCCTTGCTGGTCCTGGCCTCTTTCGCGATGCGGTCCACCCTGGCGCCGGCGATGCCGTACTGGGCGAATTCGGCCTTCGCCGCCATGACGATCCGGTCGCGCGTGTCGGCGGCGGTACGAGATCTCATGGCACCACCATAGTACCAAACTGTTCGGTTTGCCAAGCGGCGATAACCCGATCCTGCGCCGCAACCAGCACTACACCGCCTGCACCTCGCAGTCGTCGCCCGCAAACACGCGCGACCGTGCTCAGACTTCGCGACGAACACTGCGCCGTCGGCGCCGTGGTGCGTCGGCGCCAGGCATCGAGGAGATACGTCTGTCCTGGACTCCGAGCTGACGGAGAGTCGGCACGCCCCATGGCCTGATCTGTGGAAGGGCGCGCGAACTCCATCGTGAGCAGTTGGCCCACGCTGATTGTGGGTCGACTTGTTTGTGGGGCACGGCGGGCACCCGGCCCGGGCGGTGTGGAGGAACGCCCGGACCGGGTGCCCGCCGTGGTCCCGACGGGTCAGCGGAAGATGCCGTGATCGAAGCCGTGCACGTCGTCGATCACAATGATCCACACGCCACGCTCCCACTGGTAAAAGCGGTGGCCATCGTAGCGGTACCGGTGGCCGTGGTCTGTGCTGAACCAGTACCGGCCGTCGCGCTCCCAGCTCCGGTGGCCGTCGAAGCGGTAGTCCCGGTGGCCGTCGAGGCGGTAGTCCCGGTGGTCGTCGAGGCGGTAGTCCCGGTGGTCGTCGAGGCGGTAGTCCCGGTGGTCGTCGAGGCGGTAGTCCCGGTGGTCGTCGAGGCGGTAGTCCCGGCGGTCGTCGAGGCGGTAGTCCCGGCGGTCACCGCGCTGGGGGGCGCTCGAGGAGTGGGAGGCGACGACCGCGACGCGGTCGGCCGCCGGGTTCGGTGCCGCCGAGGCGGCACCTCCCGCTGCCAGAAGAGTGCCTGCCACGGCGGCGAGGGTGGCCGCTGCGGCGGCAACCCGACGTCCACGGGTGCGGTTCATGAGGTTCTCCTTGTTCTTGTTCTGCGCTGAAACCCTTGGGGTGAGGGTCCGGGCAGCGTCGCCCCGGGATAGGGGGCAGAAACTGCATTACTGCGCATGTGTTTGGGGCTTCGGGCCTAGGTCAGTTGGGGTGCGCCTGTCTGCCTGGCAGGCCATCGCCCGGCTTCTCGGCTGCACTACTGCCGGCCACTCGGCGTGCCGGTCGTCCCAGGACGGCTGACTGCCTCCACCGGCCAGATGTCAGAGTCGGGGCGTCAGAATCGGACACGCCGCTGTGTACGGCTGGTGAGCTATGGGTGCGTACGCGTCCAGGCGATCTGGTCCTGGACCCACTGAGCGTTATCCACGTGTACCTGGTGGTCGTCCCGGTTTTGAAGGTCCGCAGGCTGAACGGAGCGGGAGACGGATGCGGAGGCATCGATGTGTGGAACCGGCACTGCCGAGGCGGAACCCCCGGTGGTGAGGAGTCCGGATGCTGCGACTGCCGCAGAGGCGACCGCGAGGGCGGTTCGGCGCGCAATCGTGTAGCGCATGGTCTTTCTCCTTAGTCGTACCACCTGCAGCACCGGTTCATACGAACCAGTTCGTTTGATGCTTCGACGTTAACGCTCTGCCGAGGGCCTTGTCAAACGAACCGGTTCGTTTGACATGGCCTCGTCTGTGATTGGGCGGTGGGGTGGCAGTGGGTGGGCGTCAGCGGGATCGCGGTGTTCTGTGCCGAGGAGACGTACGGGATCGGCGAGGGCGAGTTGACGCAGTGGCGGCCGTGGTCGCTGCCCGCGCTGCGGAAGGAGTTCAACGCTGTCCCTCCCCTCGTAGCGTGGAGTCCGTGATCGCAGGGGAAGTTGAGGTTCATGGAGTCCAAGCAACAGACGTACACGCCTGAGTTTCGTGAGGGTGCTGTGCGCATCGTGATCGAGACGGGCAGGCCGATCCCGGAGGTTGCTGAGGAGCTCGGTGTCCACTCCGGGACGCTGCACAGCTGGGTGTCGCGGTGGCGGCGCAACGGCTCGGCGTCCTCCGACCGGCCCGCGCCCGCCGCCTCGGGCGGCCGGCTGCGGGACACCGAGCGCGCCGAGCTGGAGCGGTTGCGGCGGGAGATGAGCGAGAAGAACAAGCGGATACGCGAGCTGGAGATGGAGCGCGATGTCTTCAAACGCTGCATGGCCTTGTGGGTGAAGTAGCTGCCGCCGACCCGGCCCGCCTGGCCGGGGTGATCAGCGACTGCAAGGCCGAGCAGGACATTCCGCACACCCTGACGTGCCGCGCTCTGGGCGTGAGCGAGTCGTGGTTCTACAAGTGGCGGGGCAAGCCTGTCACCGCCCGCGAGGTGCGGCGCGGCAAGCTGGCCGACACGATCCGGGACATCTTCGAGGAGTCGGGCGGCACCTACGGCTCGCCGAAGGTCTGGATCACGCTCGTGCGCCAGGGCTGGAGGGTCTCGGTGAACACCGTCGCGAAGCTGATGGCCGAACTCGGCCTGGCCGGACGCAGGATCCGAAGGCGCCGGGGGCTGACCCGGCCCGGCAGACGGCCCGCTTTCCCGGACTTCGTGCGCCGCGACTTCACCGCCGACGCCCCGGACCAGGTATGGGCCGGCGACATGACGGAGATCGTCACCAGCGAGGGCAAGCTGTACCTGGCCACCGTGATCGATCTGTTCTCGCGCCGCCTGCTCGGTTACGCGATGGGCGCTCGGCATGACGCCGAGCTGGTCGTCGCGTCGTTGAACATGGCCGCGGCCACCCGCGGCGGCGACGTCAGGGGCGTGATCTTCCACTCGGACCGCGGCGGCGATACCAGTCCCGGCGCTTCAGACGGGCCTGCCGCCGACTCGGCGTGACCCAGTCCATGGGCAGAGTCGGATCATGTTTCGACTGTCCGTCAGCGAGGCCTTCAACAGCGTGCTCAAGGTCGAGTACGTCCACCGGCGCACCTTCGCCACCCGCACCGAGGCCCGGCTGAGGATCGCCACCTGGATCACCGGCTTCTACAACACCCAACGACTACACAGCGTATGCGGGTACCAGAGCCCGATCGACTACGAACGAAACCATCACGCCGACTCCACCATGGAGTTGGCCGCTTGAAAGACCTCCACGACGCGAGGGGATTGACACTTCACCGCATCCGCGCCGAACCGGCTGTGGGTCACCGACCTCACCATGATCACCACCGGTGAGGGGCCCTTGTGGCTGTCCGCGATCCGGGACGCGTTCTCCCGCCGGGTGGTCGCCTGGGAAACCTCCGCTCGCGCGGACGCCGACCTGGTCCTGACCACCCTCGAGTACGCCCTCGCGAGCCGGGAAGTCGAACCGGGCAAGCTGGTCCACCATGCCGATCACGGCTGTCAATACACATCCGTGAAGCTCACAACTCGACTACTATGAGCGGGAGTTGAAGCATCCATGGGCTCGGTCGGGGACAGTTACGACAACGCTCTCGCGGAGAACCTGTGGATGATCATCAAGACGGAGTGCATCCGCGGCCGCGTCTTCGCCACCCGGGCCGAGGCGAATCTCGCGCTCTTCGAGTACATCGACGGCTTCTATAACTCCCGGCGCATCCAGAAGCGGCTCGGCTACCTCAGCCCGATCGAGTTCGAGGAGAAGCACTACGCCGACCAGGCAACGACCGAACGAACGAACCTGAAACCCCGTCACCCCGCCCTGACCAGCTGATCAGCACCTCCCGCACACCGGGGGAACCTCACTCGGGGTGGGGGAGGCATGCGTCGTCTTGTGTCCGCTTCGTGGTCGAGGAGCGCGCGGTGACGTCGGTGCTGGGAATGCTGGAGGAGCGGGAGGTGGCTGCCCGGGTGCGGGTGGAGGGTCTGCGGGAGGAAGCCACGCGGTGGCTGAGGTGTTGGAGGCCGCGGAAATCGAGCTGGACCGGCGGGTGATCGCGCGGGAGGAGCTGGTCGAGGCGTTGGCAGCTTCCGCGGCCGGGACGACTGCCGAGGCCGAGGCTGAGCGGGAAACGGCGCCCTCACAGGTGCCGGTGCCGGGCTCGACGGTGCCAGGTAGGGCCTGTGTCCGCGGTTTTCCGCGGACACAGGCCCTACCTGGCACGGGTTCGTACGAGACCGATCAGCTGTTGGCGTTGAGGACGGGGTAGTAGCCGGAGGCGTGGCCGGTGGCGGTGGGGTGGTAGGACTCCCAGCTGGGCGAGACCACCAGGGAGTGCAGCCAGTCGTCGCCGGAGCACAGTTCGTGGCCGTTGAAGGCGGAGCGGACGTCACCGAAGACGAAGCCGTGGGCGGCGGCCCGGCTGGAGATGACGCTGTCGAGGACGTCCGAGGCCTCGTCGATCTTGCGGTGCTTGGTGTCGCTGAGCCCGACGCAGAAGACGCCGAGCGTGTACACGTGCGGGTAGCCGAGGACGACGACCTTGGCGTTGGGCGCCTTGGCGCGGATCGCGTTGTAGGTGGCGTCGAGGCGGGCGGGAAGCGTGTTCTGGGCGTAGCTCTCGGCCTGGTTGACGCGGTTGACGCAGTCGGTGTCCGAACCGGTCACGCACGTGGTCATGACGTCGGAGAAGCCCGCGTCATTGCCGCCGATGGTGAGGGAGACCACTCCGGTGGAGGAGTTCAGGGGGCCGAGCTGGGAGTTCGTCACGTCCGTGGTCACCGCACCCGAGCAGGACGTGTCGGCGAACGCGGACGGGGCGTGGGCGTTCTTCCACAGATAGGGGTAGGCGCTGAAGCTGCGGTGGCAGTTACCGCTCGCACTGTCGTAGTTGCCGGCGCCGTTGCCGGCGGCGTATGAGTCTCCCAGCGCGACATAGGTCGGCCCGGCGGCCTGTGCCGGAACGGTCAGCGCGAAGCTGAGCAGTGTTGCGAAGCCCAGCGTGGCAAGGGCTGACAGGGACTTGGTGGGTCTCACGGAACCTCCCGGAGTGGTGAACCGGCTGCCGGGGGGGCAGCAGGCAGCAACGCGCAGAAGGGCGCGCGCATGACAAAGGGGGTTTCTTGACCGGACTCCGCGTGCGCGCCCCGGCGGTGCGGGGGCGCGGGCGGGTTGAACGTGAACGGCCGCCGCGCTGAGGTGGAGTGAGACTGAGGCGGGCTGCCTGGGCCTCATCGAGCGCACGGCGAAGGCGCGTTCGGCGAAGCGTGCGGTCGGGGGTCTGGGACTATCAGTACGCGCAGACGCCTTACGTACTCAGCGTCTCGGCCACCAGTTGGAAGAAGGCCGTACCGTCCCCGGTGCAGTTGCGGCTGTCACCGGAGGTCGGGTCGACCGTGCAGGAATTCGAGCCGACCGTGTTGGTGTCGTCGGACAGGGAACCGCCGAAGTCGCCCGGCTCGGCACGGACATCGGGCTGGGGAAGGGCGCGGACCATCGCGCCGTTGTCCGGGGTGATGTCCGTGTCGGCGCCGTCGCGGCGGTGGACGATGCCGGGGTGGGGGATGCCGGCGCTGCCGCGGCGGACGATGCCGCAGTCGTCGGCGGGGCAGCCGGCTTGGCAGGCGGGTCCGGTGTGAGCGCTGGAACCGGTCTCGCGGTACCACCTCGGGTGGCCCGGGATGCGGTGGCCCGCGGTCGGCGAGGAGTGGGAGCTGCTGCGGACGTCGAAGCCGGCGCAGCGGCGCCGACTGCCGTCGATGCGCGAGGCGGTGCCGCGATTGCGCGGCGTCGTGAAGGTGCCGCTCACGCGCTTGCCGGTGACCGTGTCGTCGTGGGAGGCGGAGGTGGACGTGAGTGTGGCGGGTTCCGGGTGCGAGCCGCTGGTGCCGGCGCTCACCGCGAGCGAGCTGCCCCTAGGGTCAACCGCCCAGGTGCCTGGCATGCCGATGACATCACCGGCCGAGGCGGGTTGGGCGCAGCCGTGCCTGACGAGCTCCGGCGCGCCGGCGGCCTCGCCGGCATCCTGCGCGGCCCTGTGCGTCGTGACGTCGGCGGCTGTGGTCTTGGCCTTGGTGTCGTAGCGCCAATCGGCGGTCGAGGTGGTGGCGGGGGACTTGGTGAGGCTGGCTGCGGCCGACGGCGAGGTCTTCGCCGAAGAGGCGGTCGGGGCGGCGGCCATCGTGCGGGCCGCCGTCGTGAAGAAGCCGGACGCCATGGCGGTGAGCCTGGCGCGTCTCGCGGTGCTGGATGTCGTGATCCGCACACGGTCCTCCTGCGCGGGGGGAGGTGTAGGTGCCGGTCAGGGGTACGAGACGAGAGTCCGCCGATGGGTTAAATCGGCGTGCTCCTGACAAATTCAATGCTGGATTATTCCGAGGCGGTCGGCAAGCAGTCGGCGGCAAGAATTTACGCGCGTCACATTGGGCGCGTACCTGCCCCCAGATGGCTCCAAGCGCTGCCGTCGACAAGGAACTTGGCGTCGCCATGCGGTCGCCGTGACACGCGCGGCCTTGCCCCGCGAACAGGCGGGACGTCTCGATCGACAGCACGTTTGCGCTCGCGGATGCCCGAGCAGCGCACGAACGAACGCGCCGCCCGAGGGCACATCCAGGGCAAGATCGTGCTCACGGTCGCTTAGGAACCAGCCGTTTCACCGACGCGTCCGGCGCCCGTCCGCGGAGTACCGGCGGCCATCGGGACGCCGACGCCGAAGAGCTTGAGGCGCGTCTGGCGACCAGGCGGCCGCGATGCTCGCTGCGGCGAACCGGCGTGACGTGAGCCGCGCGCCGCCTTGCGACCGACCGCTCCACCGTCAGGACGCCGGACCGCTGCCGCCGACGACGGTGATGCGCCGGCCAGTGATGTCGCCGTTCCGCCAGCATCAGGAATGCGACCGTCTCGGCGATCTCCTGCGGCGAACCGAGCCGACCGCACGGGTCGGCTCCCGGATGCGTCCGTGCTGCTCGTCGGGCCATGGGCGTCTACAGGCTCTCTCGAGTCTTCGCACCGGCTGAGCGTCACTCCGGTGATGTGCGGGCTTCTGCTGGATCATCGGACCAGGGGGCGGAGTGCCGGCGAGGTGCTCGGCAAGGCCTTCGTCCGCGACCGCATTTTTCGACGTAACTCCCAAGCAAAACTGGGTATTTAGGCAAGGCTTGCCCATGCTCTGGTAAGGAAAGGTGTAGGTAACCGGAAGTTCACCGTTCACGTCTACTCGCATAGACCCGGCCGGTGGTGTCATTCCGTCAGCCGCCCGGTACCTCGCCTCCGGGCCCGAAGCGGGAGACCCCCAAATGCGACCTCTGCGCCGCGTCACCGCCACCACCACCGCCCTCGGCATGGCCGCCGCCGGCCTCATCATCGCGGTGAGCGGCACCGCGCACGCCTCCGCCTGTTCCCAGTCCTACCTGCCGCTGCCCGACTCGTCCTGCACGCCCGGCTCGTACAACCCCGACGTCACCCAGTCGAACATAGGCAGCACCATCTGCGTGTCCGGCTGGACCGACACCGTCCGGCCCCCCACGTCCTACACCAACCCCCTCAAGGCGCAGGGCATCATCGACTACGGGTACTCCGACACCAACATGTCGGACTACGAGGAGGACCACCTCGTGCCGCTGGAACTCGGCGGTGCGCCCCGCGACCCCGGCAACCTGTGGCCCGAGCCGCACTACGGCACCAAGACCGCCTACACCAAGGACGGCACCGAGACCAAGCTGAAGAACGCCGTCTGCAACGGCACCATCACTCTCTCCGCCGCGCGCAGCGCCATTAAGAACAACTGGACCACCGCACTCCAGGTCACCGGCATCGGCTGACTTCCAGTGAGGCCGTAGACCCCGCCCGGTGATTGATCCCAAGGGATCGGCTGTGCGCATGCGACGAGGGAGCCCAACGTCATTGTCTGAAGACAGAGTTGGGCTTCCTCGCCACCCACCGAAGGCCCGGACGACCGCCGACCCCCTACGCCGGACACCGCTCGTTTCTGCAGCTCACCTCAGGTGGGCAAGCCGCTCCCGCTTGCCGACGCCTCTTCTCCACGTGACAGCCGGGGAGAAGGTGCAGTCGGGCAAAAGCCTGTGGTCGGGTCAGCGTAGGCGGACCACGGTGACCACCGCATGTCGGATGGTGCCTGCCACGACCTCCACGATGACCTCCGCGCTCACGGGTGTGTAGGCGTCGCCGCCCTGCGTGTACGCGTGCTCGGGCCGGGTCCGGGTCCACCTGCTGGAGCCGGCCCTGTAGGTGCCGAGAACCACGTCCGTGCTGGTCACGCGGCATGTTGGTACTCGCGGAGGATGCCGCCGAGGCGGTCGCGTCTGCGGACGTCGAGAT
>NZ_JBEYFS010000162.1:0-28748 GCF_040634475.1 Streptomyces sp. NPDC007095 | reverse complement strand
CTCAAACGCCGGACGGGCTGAGTGATACGGGCCCGGAGTGATACGGGCCAGGGTGGGGGGGTGGGGGGTACGGCCCCCCGAGGCTCGTCCTCAAACGCCGGACAGGCTGAGTGATACAGGCCCGGGCGGGGGGCTCGACCCTGGACTCGTCCTCAAGCACCGGACAGGGTGGAAGTGCGAACCAAAGCGGGTGGGGCATCGACCCCGGACCCGTCCTCAAACACCGGACACGGTGGAAGTGCGAACCAGAGCGGGTGGGGCATCGGCCCCGGACCTGTCCTCAAAACCGGACAGGGTGGAAGTTGCGGGCCGGGGTGGATGGGCGAGGGGATCCGGGCTCGTTCTCGAACACCGGGCGAGCCGAGGTTTTTGGGGGGCGCGGGGAACTGCGCGACCAGCCCCCACGCACCCGCAGCCGAACAAAACCCGGCGGGGTGGGTGAGATTCGGCCCGGACTCGCAACGCCGGGCGGACCCAAGCTTTCAGGGGCGCGGGGAACTGCGCGACCAGCCCCCGCCCACCCGCACTTCGATCTCTACCGGCTGCCGACTCCGCCGGCTCTACTGGTCCGACGAGAAGCGGAGCGCCCCCGCTGGGATCTTGGCCTCACACCAGACTCTTACGCCCTCGCGGAGTTCGTTGTCGGGGCCGACCACCGCGCCGTCGCCGATGACCGCCCCCGAGACGATGGTGCGTTCGCCGATGTGGGCGCGGGCGCCGACGAGGGAGTCGGTGATGACGGCGCCGGGTTCGACGACCGCGCCCGCCAGGATCGCGCTGCCGGTGATGCGAGCGCCCTCGCCGATGTGCGCGCCGTCGCCGACGACCGTGCCGCCGGTCAGCTTGGCGTCGGGGGCGACCCTGGCCGTGGGCAGGACGAGACGGTCCCCGCAGCGGCCCGGGACGGCCGGGGAGGGGGCGCGGCCCAGGACGAGGTCCGCGGAGCCTCGTACGAAGGCCTGGGGGGTGCCCAGATCGAGCCAGTAGGTGGAGTCCACCATGCCCTGGAGGTGGGCTCCGGTGGCCAGGAGGTCGGGGAAGGTCTCGCGTTCCACCGAGACCGGGCGGCCGGCCGGGATCGTGTCGATGACCGAGCGGCGGAAGACGTACGCCCCGGCGTTGATCTGGTCGGTGACGATCTCCTCGGGGGTCTGGGGCTTCTCCAGGAAGGCCGTCACACGGCCCGTCGCGTCCGTGGGGACCAGGCCGAACGCCCGGGGGTCCTCGACACGGGTGAGGTGGAGGGAGACGTCCGCGCCGGTCGTCTCGTGGGTCGCCACCAGGGCCCGGATGTCCAGGCCCGTCAGGATGTCGCCGTTGAAGATCAGGACCGGCTCGTCGGGGCCGGAGTGCAGGCGCGCGGCCACGTTGCGGATCGCGCCGCCCGTGCCGAGGGGCTCCTCCTCGGTGACGTACTCGAGGTGGAGGCCCAGCGCGGAACCGTCGCCGAAGTACGGCTCGAAGACCTCGGCCAGGTAGGAGGTCGCCAGGACGATGTGCTCGACGCCCGCCGCTCTCGCCCGCGCCAGCTGGTGCGTGAGGAACGGGACCCCGGCCGCCGGAACCATCGGCTTGGGGGTGTTCACCGTGAGCGGGCGCAGTCGGGTGCCTTTGCCCCCGACCAGGAGGATCGCTTCTGTCACCTGTCGTCTCTGCTTCCTGCCGGGACCGGCCGAAGGATGATTCGGCCGGCCAGTGTATGCAGTCCGTAGTAAGAGGCCTTCGACGGCAGTGGGGTGTCCTCGATGGCTCCGCGCAGACCTCAGCGGCCCTGGTAGCGGGCCGCGGCCGTTCTGGCCGAGCCGAGTTTGCCGTACAGGAGCTTCCCCGGGCACTCCGTGGCGAACCCGTCCCGATGGCCGGAGATCACGTTCAGTCGTACGTTCTTACCTTTTCGGTAGAGATTGCCACCGCCGGACTTCAGGTATGTCTTGCCGCGCGGATCGGCTCCGGAGAGACCGAGCTTCCATGCCGCGAGCCGCGCGATGGCGGTCACCGCGGCGGCGGCCGGCTTGGTGTTGCCGAAGCTGCCGAGGACCGCGATCCCCATGGTGTCGTTGTTGAAACCGCGGGTGTGGGCACCCATGACGGGCTTCACCACGCCCCCGGCACGGCCTTCGTAGATGCTTCCGCACTTGTCTACGAGGAAGTTGTAGCCGATGTCGCGCCAGCCACTGCTCACCACGTGGTAGCGGTAGATACTGCGGATGAGCGAAGGGGCTTGGGAGCAAAGGTAGTTGTTGCCCGAGGCCGTGTGGTGCACGAAGGCGGCCTTCACCTTTTTGGTGTACACGAAACCGCCCTCGCGCAGGCTCTCGTCCGCGCCCCAGCCGCGCCGGGTGACGATGCGTGGGCGCTCACCGATGTACGGCTCCACGAGCGGGGCGCCGTCGCGGAGGGCCGGGAGCTCGCGCTCGGTCTCGGCCCTGGACAGCGCCGGGATCTCCGTCGCGCCGAACGGGGCGAGCTCGGCGTTGGTGGCGAAGGTGGCGTACGTCTGGGCGCTTTCCGCGCCCGCGCTCCCGTCGCCCGTCAGTGCGCCCCGGGGCGCGGGTTCCGCGCCGGGGTCGACGAGTTCGATGTGCATGCCTCTGGGAAGCGGCGACTCGCCGGGTGCCGTGGCTCTTTCGTCCACCTGTGCCTGGACGCGGACCTCGACCCCGTCCGAGTCGCCCACCCACAGCGGCGCCGTGGAGCCGCGCACCCGGCCCGAGCCACGCTCGGCGGTGTCCGGGTCGGCCGCGTGCTCGTGGTTGTGGGTCTCGATGTCCTGCCAGCCGGACCAGCGGTTGGCTCCGGTGGCGCGGGTACGGACCTGGACGCGGCCGCGCAGTTCGGTGTCGGGGTCGTCCCAGACGACCCCGACCAGCGAGAACGACCGTACGCTCCGCCTGCCGAGGCCCTGTTCGGGCGCGGCGGGTCCGAGCGAGCGGTCGCCGGAGAGCGGGACCAGGGGGAGGGACTGGGTGCTGCCCGTCACGGCGGGCTCGGTCCTCGACGCCTGGGGTCCGGCCTGAGCCGGTGTGGACAGGGCCAGCGGAAGAGTGAGTGCGGCCGCGCAGGTGACGCCGACCGAGGAAGCAAGGATTCCATGCATGCCCCCGATCGTGGACATAGTCATACATATCTGTCCATTGCGGATTTGACGGACCGTCGGGTCACGCTCCGCCGAACCGGTGGCGCGGGTGCCGCGTCCCACCGGACACCCCCGCGTACGCTTGCGCGCGTGAACGCCACCGACCGCACCCCTGCCGACCTGCTGCGATCCGCGCTCGCCGCGGACCCCGCGCGCCCCCTGGTGACCTTCTACGACGATGCCACGGGCGAACGTGTCGAATTGTCCGTCGCGACCTTCGCCAATTGGGTGGCCAAGACCGCCAACCTCCTCCAGGGCGAGTTGTCCGCCGAGCCCGGCGACCGGGTCGCGTTGCTGCTGCCCGCGCACTGGCAGACGGCGGTGTGGCTGCTCGCGTGTTCCTCGGTGGGGGTCGTCGCGGATGTCGGGGGCGATCCCGGTGCCGCCGACCTCGTCGTCGCGGGGCCCGACGCGCTGGAGGCCGGGCTCGCCTGCTCCGGCGAGCGCGTCGCCCTCTCGCTCGCGCCGCTGGGGCGCCGCTTCCCGACGCCGCCCGCCGGGTACGCCGACTACGCGGTCGAGGTGCCGAGCCAGGGCGACCGCTTCCAGCCGTACGCGCCGGTGGACCCCGAGGAGGCCGCGCTGATCGTCGCCGGGGCCGAGCACACGGGGGCCGAGGTCGTCGAGCGGGCCCGGGCGGAGGCGGCCTCGCTGGATCTGACGGGGCCCGGGTCGCGGATCCTGTCCGCGCTGCCGTACGACACCTGGGAGGGGCTGAGCGCGGGGTTGTACGCGCCCCTCGCCTCCGGGGGGTCCGTGGTGCTCTGTCGTCATCTGGAGCAACTGGGCGAGGACGCGTTGGCCAAGCGGATCGAGAGTGAGCGGGTGACCTCGACGGTTCGGTAGTCGCCGGCCGCCGTCCGGGCCGGCCCGTGGGTGCCGGTCGCCTGTCGGCGCGGCCCCGTGAGTGCCGGCCGCCTGTCGGCGCGGCCCCGTGAGTGCCGGTCGCGCCCGCCGCCCCGCTGCGGATCCGTACCTGCCGGGGCCCCGCGTCCCTGACGGGTCCCGTCACCCGTTCGGCCCCTTATCTGCCGCCCTCGCCGGTCCTCCGAGCCATGGTCGTAGGAGCACCGCACGCCCGCACGCCATGAGGGGTGGACTCCGACGTGACCGACAGGACAGGGCCGGGAGCGGGGGCTTCGCCCACCGGTGCCGGGCTCGTACGACGGCGACGGCGACGCTGGGTGCAGTACTCGGCGCTCGGTGTCGCCGTCGTGGTCCTCGGTGCCGTCGGCGTCGGCCTGGTCGCGTACGAGAAGCTGAGCCGGAACATCACGGCCGACGAGGAAGCCGCCGCCGAGCTCGCCCGCTACGAGAAGGAGCGGCCCACCGCGCTGGTGCGCGACGCGCAGAACATCCTGCTGATCGGGTCGGACTCGCGGTCGGGGGACGGGAACAACGAGTACGGCCGGGACTCCGGGACCGAGCGCTCCGACACCACGATCCTGCTGCACCTCTCCGCGAACCGGCGCAGCGCCACCGCCGTCTCCCTGCCCCGCGACCTGATGGTGGACCTGCCGAGTTGCCGGCGTCCGGACGGCACCCGTACCCGGCCCATGCTCGCGATGTTCAACTCCGCCTTCGAGGTGGGCGGTTCGGCGTGCACGATCCGGACCGTCGAGAAGCTCACGAACATCCGTGTCGACCACCACATGGTCGTCGACTTCCACGGGTTCAAGGACATGGTCGACGCCGTGGACGGCGTGGAGGTGTGTCTGAAGGAGCCCATCGACGACAAGGCGGCCAGGCTGAAGCTGCCGGCCGGCAAGGTCGTGCTCGACGGCGAACAGGCCCTCGGCTACGTCCGCGCCCGCAAGAGCATCGGCGACGGCAGCGACACCGACCGGATGGAGCGCCAGCAGCGGTTCCTCGGCGCGCTCGTCAACAAGGTGCAGAGCAACGACGTCCTGCTCAATCCGGCACGGCTCTATCCCGTGCTCGACGCGGCCACTTCGTCGCTCACCACGGACCCGGATCTGGCGAGCCTGCGCGGGCTGTACGACCTGGTCCGCGGCATGCGCAATATCCCCACGGAACGTGTCCAATTCCTGACGGTGCCCCGAACGTCGTACGCCTACAACGCCAATCGCGACCAGCTCGTGAAACCCGCGGCCGACAAACTCTTCGCCCTGCTGCGCGCGGACGCTCCGGTGGCGGTCGCGAAGGACCTTCCGACGGACCCGCCGAGCGGCCTTCCGACGGACCCGCCGAGCGGCCTTCCGACGGACCCGCCGAGCGGCCTTCCGACGGACCCGCCGAGCGGCGTTCCGACGAGTCTTCCGACGGACCATCCGGCGGATTCCCCTGCGAAACGCAAGAACTCGTACGAGGGCGGTGGCGAAGGTACGTACGACTCGGCATTCGACTACGAAGAGGAGTCGCACGGCAACGGGAAGTCGAGGGGAAAACGGCCCGCCACTCCCACACCCGCGCCGACTTTCCGCGGGAACACGGCAGCCGAGGACGCCTGTAGGTAAAGCGTGCGCCAAGGCGGGAACTGCCGAGCTGAGAAGTCTCCGAGAAATAGGGCGGATTGCCCAGTTGTAGGAAGGTGGAATTTGTCACCACCGTCGCTCGACCCTGAACCGGCCGGATAGTGTGAGCGATCCGGTGCACCCGACCACGAGGTCCGTCCTGGGGGTCGCGCACCGCTGACCGAGACCCGAGCGCTCTTTGAGGGGGAAGAGCGCCGCGTGGCCCCGACGGAGGATTCAGACAACCGTGGACGCGCAAGGCCGTGGGCGGGCGGACAACATCGACCCCGCAGACCAGTGGGTACTCAACCCGAACACCGGCGAATACGAACTGCGACTGAGCCCTTCCGCTCCGCAGTCGGGAGTCCCGAGACCGCGTCGGGGTACCCCCGCGAATGCGGGACCGGGAGCGGGGGCAGCACGCAGGGCGCCGGAACGAGAGAGTCCGGCGGCTCCCGGCCCCGATGTGCCCGGGCCGCGCCGGCGCCGTGGCGCGCCGGCCGAGCCGCCGCCGGGCCGCCGCAAGGGGCGGACGAAGCCGAAGAAGTCGAAGGCAAAGAAGATACTGCTGTGGACCGGCGGCACGATGGCCTTCGTGCTGGTCGCCGTCTCGGCCGCGGGGTATCTCTACCTCAAGCACCTTGAGGGCAACGTCAGCACGACGGACGTCGGCAGCGCGGGCAAGAAGGGCTTCAGCAAGGACGAGGCCTTCAACATCCTGATCATCGGCACCGACAAGCGCACCGGCAAGGGCAACGAGGGCTACGGCGACGCGAACAGCGTCGGGCACGCCGACACCAATATCCTGCTGCATGTCTCCAAGGACCGTACGAACGCGACCGCGTTGAGCATTCCGCGTGACCTGATCGTCAATGTGCCGGACTGCCCGACGAAGCAGGCGGACGGCACCACCAAGGACATCCCGGGCACGCAGAACGTCCGCTTCAACATCAGCTTGGGGCAGGCCGGCCGCGACCCGGGCTGCACCATGCGTACGGTGAAGGAGCTCACCGGCATCTCGGTGGACCACTTCATGATGGCGGACTTCAACGCGGTGAAGACGCTGACGACGGCGGTGGACGGCGTCGAGGTCTGTCTCGCGCACGCCGTCAACGACAAGGATTCGCACCTCAAACTGCCCGCGGGCAAGAGCACGGTCAAGGGTGAGCAGGCGCTGGCGTTCGTCCGCACCCGCCACAGCTGGGGCAACGAGGGCGACCTGGACCGGATCAAGGTGCAGCAGCAGTTCCTGGGCTCCCTCATGCGCAAGATGAGCTCCAGTGACACCCTCACCAGCCCCACCAAGCTGATCAGCCTGGCCGAGGCCGCCACCAAGGCACTCACGGTGGACACGGGCATAGGAAGCGTCAGTACCCTCAAGGACGTGGCCCTGCAGCTGAAGAAGGTGCCGACGAAGAACATCAGCTTCGTAACGGTGCCGGTGCTCGACAACCCGGCCGACGGCAAGTACCACAAGACGGTCATCGTCAATCCGGCCTCGGCCCCCGACGTCTTCGACGCGATCAAGAACGACGTCTCCTTCACCGCCGTGAAGCAGAAGGAGAAGAAGGAGAAGGCCGCGGTCGCCGCGCGCCTCAAGGGCACCCGTTCCGCCGCCGCCGACATCCGCGTCGACATCTACAACGGCGGCGCCCCGGCGGGCAGCGCACAGGAGACTCTTAACTGGCTGCAGATTACTGAGGGCGTGCTCAAGTCCAGCCAGCTCGGTAACGCCGACGCAACACTGAGCAAGACGACCCTGGAGTACTCTCCCGACCAGGCCGATCAGGCGCGCAAGCTGGCGGACCTCATGGGCCTGTCCGCTTCGGCGTTGAAGCCTGGCAAGAGCGAGAAGAACTCACAGGGTCTGCCCGCGATCGTGCTGACCCTGGGCAAGGACTTCAAGGGCGCCGGGGTGTCGTTGAGCACTCCGACCAAGGCACCTGAGGTCGACAAGTCCACGGCGGACAAGACAGTGTGCGCCAGTTGATGGCCTGACGGGTCCGTCAGACGTCCAACAGGACGCGGGGGCGTCCGGGCCGGACGCAGGCAAGGGGTGTCCGGCCGGACGCGGGACGGACCCGTTTGTCAGGCGCAGGGCGGGGAGGGGCAGGGAGATGGCGCGAAGCAGTGTGCGTGGGGAGGGGGCTCGACCACGTGTCCGACAGGCCGACGATCTGGGCTGGGACGACAGTCTGTACAACGAGAACGGCAATCCCACGAACAAGGATGACCGGGGTGCCAAGGGCAAGCAGAGCAGCGAGGGCGACGGAAGCGGCGGGCCTCGGCGCGGGGCCGGGGACGGCGGGAGCCCACGGCGCAGACGCCGCATGCTGCGCTGGTCGGCGTCGGTCCTGGCGCTTCTGATACTTGGCACCGCGGGCGCCGGTTACCTCTACTACCAGCGCCTGAACGACAACATCAAGAAGGACGACCTGAACCTCGGCGACGAGAAGGACCGGGCGGCCAAGAGCAAGGCGAACGCGGCCGGGCAGACTCCCCTGAACATCCTTCTGATCGGCTCGGACGCCCGGGACACCAAGGAGAACCAGGCGCTCGGCGGCGCCAAGTACGACTTCAACGGCACCCCGCTCGCGGACGTCCAGATGCTGCTGCACCTCTCCGCCGACCGCAGCAATATGTCGGTGATCAGCATGCCGCGCGACACCCTGCTGAAGATGCCCAAGTGCACGGACCCGGACACCAAGAAGGTCTACCCGGCGACCGTCGGGCTGGTGATGACCAACACCTCGCTCGGGCGCGGCGGTCCGGGCTGCACGGTGGCCACCTGGGAGAAGCTCACCAAGATCCACATCGACCACTTCATGAAGATCGACTTCTCGGGTGTGGTGTCGATGGCGGACGCGATCGGCGGCGTCCCGGTCTGCGTGGACGCCAACCTCTACTCCAAGGACAGCCAGGGCCACGGCTCCGGGCTGAAGCTGAAGGAGGGCACCACCTCCGTCAAGGGCACGCAGGCCCTGGCGTGGCTGCGGACGCGGTACGGCTTCGAGGAAAACACGGACATCGCCCGGACCAAGGCCCAGCACCAGTACATGAACTCGATGGTCCGCCAGATGCGCGAGAACGCCACCATCAGCAACCCCGGCAAACTGCGCAGCCTCGCGGAGACGGCCACCAAGGCGCTGACCGTCGACAAGGGCCTGGGCAGCGTGCTGAAGCTCTACGACCTCGGCAACGAGCTGAAGAAGGTCGAGCCGAAGCGCATCACGATGACCACGATGCCCTGGCAGTGGGCCGTGTCGGACAGCAACCGCGTGGAGCCCAAGCCGGTCGAGGCCGAGCAGCTGTTCCGCCTCGTCCGTGAGGACATCGCGCTCGACGGCAAGGACAAGAAGAAGACGGCGACCGCGGTGAAGGCCTCCACGGACCCGGCCGCCGCGGACGACCAGATCGGGGTGACCGTGCAGAACGGCACCCGCACGGCCACGCTGGGCCCGGTCGGCGGACGCGCGCGCACGGTGTCCCAGCTGCTCGTCGGCAAGGGCTTCACCAAGGCCGAGGCGGACACCTCGGCGGCGACCGTCGAGGAGACGACGGTGATCCGCTACCCGAGCGCCGACCTGCAGGGCGATGCCCAGGCGGTCGCCAAGGCGCTGGGGGTCCCGCTGAGCGCGGTGAAGAAGTCGACGGACGTCTCGGGCGTCACGCTCGTGGTCGGTGCCGACTGGCGCGAGGGCACGGCGTACAAGGCCAAGGCGCAGGACAACACGACGCCGGAGTCCGCGGACGTGCTCAACGGCGCCAAGGCCGACGCCTGTATGCACGTCAACAAGGACTACACCTGGTCGTAGGCGGTTGGTGGAAAGCAGTTGGGCCCCTCTCGACCTCGAGAGGGGCCCAACTGCTCATGTATGGAGCTCAGTTGGCGGGTTCCGTGGAGCCGAGCACCGCCGGGCGGCGGGAGGCTATGACCTTCTTCGCCAGCGCCTTCGGGCTGGTGAGGAAGCCGAAGCCCCACGACATGTGCATGGTCGCGAGGGCGACGGGGATCTGCAGGCGGGCCTTCAGGGGCAGCCCCTTGCCCGCGGGCAGCGAGCCCGCGGCTATCGCCGCGAGATAGCCGCCGGGAATCAGGAAGCCCCAGGGCGTCAGCGCCACGCCCACCACGACGCCCGCCGCGATCGCGCACACGGCGGTCGGCGGGGCGAGATAGCGCAGGTTGATGGAGCCCTCGTGATAGCGGGCGACGACATGGCGCCAGCGCCCGTAGTCCTTGTACTGCTTGGCGAGCGCCTTGACCGAGGGCCGGGGCCGGTACGACACCTTCAGCTCGGGCGAGAACCAGATGAGGCCGCCCGCCTCCCGGATCCGGAAGTTCAGCTCCCAGTCCTGGGCGCGGATGAACTCCTCGTTGTAGCCGCCCTGACGCTCCAGGGCCTCGCGCCGGAAGACACCGAGGTACACGGTCTCGGCGGGAGCGGCCTCGCCGCCCGTGTGGAAGGCGGCGTTCCCGACCCCGATCTTCGAGGTCATCGCGGCGGCGACCGCGTGCTCCCAGTCGTTCTCGCCCTCGGCGTGCATGATGCCGCCGACGTTCTGCGCGCCGGTCTCCTCCAGGAGGCGTACGGCCGTCGCGATGTAGTTCGGCGAAAGCATGCCGTGCCCGTCGACGCGTACGACGACGGGATGCCGGGACGCCTTGATCGCCGCGTTCAGCGCGGCCGGGGTGCGACCGGTCGGGTTCGGGACGGTGTGGACGCGCGGGTCTTCGCGTACGAGTTCGGCGGCGATCTCCTCCGTACGGTCCGAGGACGGACCGATGGCGATCACCACCTCCATCTCGCCGTCGTACTCCTGCGCCAGGATCGCTTGGACGGCCCCGCGCAGATGCCGCTCCTCGTCGAGGACGGGCATGATCACAGAAACGGCGGGGGGCCGCACGTCAGACTTCTCGCTCATCGGACGTCACGTTACCGCGAATGGGGGACACGGGCGCGCGCCGCCCGGCCCACGGGCCGGGCAGCAGATCGTATGGGCCTACGGTGCTCACGGATCCCCACGTTCACCCCCGCGGAGGTGTCCCCCCTTGCCCACGCCGCCCCGCTCCCCCGCACGCCCGCAGCCCCGCCCCCAGAGCCGTCCGCAGCCGCCCCGCTCCCGGCGGCCTCCGGAGCGGTCCACCGTACGGCCCCCCGTACGGAGGAAGAAGCCGCGCTGGGCCATGCGGGTGGTCACCACGATCTCGGTGGTGGTTCTCGCCTCGGCGGGCATCGGGCACGCGGTGGTCACCAGCCTGGGCGAGGGCATCGCCCGGGTCGACCCCTTCAAGGACATGAAGAACCGCCCCGCGGCGGGCCACGGCATGAACGTGCTGCTGGTCGGCACCGACGGCCGCGACAAGATCACGGAGGAGGAGCGGCGGAAGTACCGTCTGGGCGGTGCCCCCTGCCACTGCACCGACACGATGATGATCGTGCACATCGCCGCCGACAGGGAGCGCGCCAGCGTCGTGAGCCTGCCGCGCGACTCGTACGCGGAGGTGCCCGCGCACACCGACCAGACCACCGGCGCCGAGCACGGCCCCCACCCGATCAAGCTCAACGCGGCGTACGCGGAGGGGGGCCCGCAGCTGACCGTGCGCACCGTCGAGAACATGACCCACGTGAAGATCGACCACTACTTGGAGGTCGATTTCACCAGCTTCATGCAGACGGTGGACGTGCTCGGCGGCGTGAGCATCTGCACCGCACAACCCCTGAAGGACTCGTACACGGGACTTGATCTGACCGCCGGCACGCACACGCTGAACGGCGGGCAGGCACTCCAGTACGTACGTTCCCGGCATGTCGACAGCGCCTCCGACATCGGCCGGATGCAGCGCCAGCAGCGGTTCCTGGCGGCGCTGATCGAGCGGACCACGTCGTCGGGGGTGCTGCTGAACCCGATGAAGTTCCGTGATGTCACCCGGGCCGTGCTCGGCTCGGTCCGCGCGGACCAGGGGTTCGGCACGGACGAGCTGCTGGACCTCGGCCGGGCGATGCGGAACTTCTCCCCCTCCTCCTCCGAGTTCACGACCGTGCCGATCGGGCAGATGGCCTACGTCGTCAAGGGCATCGGTTCCACACTGAAGTGGGACGAGAACAAGTCCGCCGCGCTCTTCCGGTCACTGCGCGACGACAAGCCGCTCGCTCCCCCGCACAAGGCGGCGCCCGCCAGGACCGTGCGCGTCGAGGTGGCCCCGCAGCAGATCCAGGTCCAGGTGGAGAACGGGACGCCCACGGACGGCCTCGGCAAGCGCATGGACAGCGCCCTGGCCGCCACCGGGTTCCGCACGACGGGCCGGCCCGTCAACGCCCAGGACCGCACCGCCCTGCACAACGTCATCGTCTACGACCCGCGCTGGGACCGCTCCGCGAAGGCCCTCGCCGCCGCGCTCCCGGGCAGCGAGCTGCGCGAGGTCAAGGGGCGGGGGCCGCTGCTGAAGGTGATCGCCGGGGCGGACTTCAAGGAGGTCACACGGGTCCGGGTGCAGGATCCCTATCAGGGGGCGACCCGGGTGGTGACGGGGGATCAGGTGGTGTGTACGTAGGTGCCGCGCACGTCCACGGGACACGCGAAGGGCCCCGCCGATTCGTCCGGCGGGGCCCTTCGTGGTGGTACGGGTCAGTTGCCCGACACGGTCACCGTCTGGTCGTTCTTCAGCTCGTCGACCAGCGTCTTGACCTTGGCCTTGTCCCAGACCAGGTTGCCGCCCGTGGAGCCGGAGATCGGCATGTTCATGGACTTGCCGCTGCCGCCGGTGACGCCCTTCATCGCCCAGAACATGCTGCCGAGGTCCCACAGGCTCATGTCCTTGTCGACGGTGAGGCTGTCGAGGCCCGAGCCCATGGTCGGGTAGAGCTTGAAGGGGTTCAGGACGGTCCCCGGGGTCGCGACCTGGTGGGCCAGCGCGGACAGGAACTTCTGCTGGTTCTTGGTGCGCTGGAGGTCGGAGGCCGCGAAGGCGTGGCGGGTACGGACGAAGGCGAGGGCCTGCTCGCCGTTGAGGGTCTGCTTGCCCGCCTTGAAGTCGGCGCCGGAGTACTTGTCCTTGAAGCCCTGGTCGAGGGTCATCTCCACGCCGCCGACCGCATCGACGATGTTCGCGAACCCGGCGAAACCGATCTCCACGTAGTGGTCGATGTGCAGGCCGGTGTTGTACTCGATGGTGCGGACCAGCAGCGTCGGCCCGTCCTCCGCGTACGCCGCGTTCAGCTTCACCTGACGGCCCGTGCCCTGGAAGGTCTTGCCGGACGCGGATCCCTTGTACGTGGGGATCGTCACGTTCGAGTCGCGGGGCAGGGAGAGCAGCGTGTCGCCGTTGTCCCCGACGTGCAGGATCATCATCGAGTCCGTGCGCTTGCCCTCGGCGGAGCCGGTGTGCAGCTTCTTCTTGTCCTCGGCCGACATGCCCGCGCGGCTGTCGGAACCGACGATCAGGTAGTTGGTGCCCTTGCCCGCCTCGGGCCGGTCTATGACCTTCGAGAGATCCACGTCACGGTGGAGCTTGGAGTCGGCCCAGAAGTAGGTGCCCACGGAGACCACGACCAGCAGCGTGACCAGCGTGATCGCGGTCCACTTGATCCGCCGCCGCCAGTTCGGCGCGGGGCGCGGGCCACGGCCGCCCTGACCGCCGGGACCCTGCGGACCGCCGGGACCGCCCGGCGAACCGTAGACCTGCCCGGTGTTGTAACCGGAGTCGTACCCGTTGTCATACCCCTGGCCGTCGTCGTACGTCGGCTGCTGGGGCACCCCGCCGTACGGCGGGGCGGACGGGCGCGGACCGGGCGTTCCCGGGCCACGCTGAACCTGCCGCATGACGCGGGCGCCCTCAGGCTGAGCGCCTGCGCTGCCGCGTCCGTAACGGTCGCTGCGGTTGCTGTCGGACCACCCGTCGGGCCAATCGTTCATGCGGACCAGTGTGCAGGTCCGCATGGTGTGCCTAACAAGAGACCGGGGAGATCTGGGTCACGCCTGTTGCAGAGCTGATGCAAAGAGACCGCCGCACTCCCCCGCATAGGGTGGACGGCATGACAGACCTGGCGCCCAACCCGGAATCCGATATTCCGGGCAAGCCGACCTTCGCGTCCCGGACCACCCTCAGCCACATCATGACCCACAACGACACCAACCTTCTGGGCACGGTGCACGGCGGAGTGATCATGAAGCTCGTCGACGACGCGGCGGGCGCGGTGGCCGGGCGGCACTCCGGTGGGCCCGCCGTCACCGCCTCCATGGACGAGATGGTCTTCCTGGAGCCGGTCCGGGTGGGCGACCTCGTCCATGTGAAGGCCCAGGTGAACTGGACGGGGCGGACGTCCATGGAGGTCGGCGTGCGCGTGCTGGCCGAGCGCTGGAACGAGTCGACGCCGCCCCAGCAGGTCGGTTCGGCCTATCTCGTCTTCGCCGCGGTCGACGCCGACGGCAAGCCGCGGCGCGTGCCGCCCGTCCTCCCGGAGACCGAGCGCGACGAGCGTCGCTACCAGGAGGCGCAGATCCGGCGCACCCACCGGCTGGCGCGCCGCCGGGCGATCATGGAACTCCGGGAGAAGCGGGCGGCGGAGGGGCTGGACTAGTAAGGATGCGAGGGCCGGAAGAACCAGGGGTTCGGTGATGCCGGACGCCCGAGGACCGGGCCGGGACGTCACCCCGGCCGGTGGCCCTGGCCGACAGTGGCTCCCGGGCGGATGTCAGGGTGACGTCATGCCCCTCTCCCCCGCCGCCCCGTCCGCTTCCGGCGGGCGCCCCTTCGACGCGGTGCTCTGTGACGTGGACAACGTGATCCGCGTCTACGAACCGGACCGCCTGTACGCGCTGGAGCGCGCCGCCGGGCTGGCCGAGGGCACCACCATGAAGGTGGCCTTCGCACCGGAGACGGTGCTTCCGCTGGTGCTGGGCCGGATCACACCGGACGAGTGGGCGGGGTCGATCCTGCGGGGCCTGACCGGGCTGGTGCCCGGCGGGACGGCGGTGGAGCTGAGCACGGCGCTCGTACGCTCGCCGTTCCACGCCGACGAGACGGTGGTGGCGCTGCTGCGCCGGGCCCGCGTCCACACGCCCCTGGTCCTCGTCACCAACACCTCGGTCCAGCTGGAGGAGGACCTGGAGGTCCTGGGTCTGACGGACCTCGCCGACCACGTGGTCAGCAGCGCGCGGGTGGGCATCGCCAAGCCCGACCGGCGCATCTATGACATCGCCGTCGAACGGGCCGGCGTCCCGGCCGGGCGCTGCCTGTTCGTGGACGACACCCTGGAGAACGTGGAGGCGGCGGCCGCACTCGGCATGCGGACCGTCCACTACCGCACGCCGGAGGATCTGCGGGGCGCCCTGAACGGCCTGTGAGGCCGACCGGGGACAAGAACGAGGGGCACCCCGGCGGGGTGCCCCTCACGTCCGTGGTGCCGGGGGTGGGTTACGGCAGGTTGCGTGCGATCACGATGCGACGGCAGCGCCACGGAAGAGGGGAACCCGGACCACGAAGGTCACCAAGCTGGTCAGCACGTGCGACATCAAGGACCGCCCGACGACCTACGCGACGGATCGCGGCACCCTCCTGGTGCAGGGTGGGACACCGACCGATCACGGGCCTCAGATTCCCGCTCACGAAACCCTGGTCGAGATCCCGATGGAACTGATCCGGAAGGCCATCCGTGACAACCTCGCCCAGGACTCTCGGGGACCTCTTCGACACGTTCGAGCGTGAGGCGTTCCGCCTGGAATCCCTCGACGACTACGGCAAGTCCGGGAACGTCGACACCTAAGAACATGTCAGGAGGCGAAGAGTTCTTCATCCTCGATATCACCGACAGGCCCAACCCCTTGAGAACGTGCCGGACTTCTGGTTCTTCGAATCCGAGTCCGGAGCCGTCATGAACTACGGCGGGACCGGGCAGCGCAGCACGATTACCGCCCGACGGAAGCAGCCCAGCGTGCGTCGCCCCAAGCGGGTCCCGGTCGCGATGCGGTGATCGCCTAGCAGCCGGGCCAGGTGCTCGGCGGTGGACCACTTCACGTCGAGAACGGCGGTGTATGTGACATTGGTCGACAGGTGAGGCCCCTCGGTCGGATCTTTCCGTCGCAAGATCGCTCCTGCCAGGGGCCTTACGCCTGCCCCCGCCGCCACCCTCGGTGCCCCCACCTGCCCGACCTCGGTTACGAGAACATCGGCGGCGGCTTCCGTCACCCGGTCAAGGAGCCCCAAGGTGGCGAACTCACCGAGGAACACGAGGCGTTCGACGCGACGATCCGCGGCGTGCACGGCATGGCCGAACGCGCCAGCGCCCTGCTGAAGGTCACCTTCAAGGCCCTCCGCGGGGTCAGCCTCGACCCGCCGACCATCACCCGCATCGCCCGAGCCGCCCTCGTCCTCCTCCAGTTGGAACACGGCCGCACCACCTGGCCGAAGATGACGAACCGTCACAAGGCTCTACCGAGAAGGGTTCGGTCGAGGGACGAGGCGCCAAGAGGGACGCACACGGGGCCCGGCCGGCGCCCCAAACCCGCCCGGCCGACGCATCGTTGCCCACCTGAGCCCGTGCCCGGCGTTCCGCGGAACCGCGGCCACCGACGACGCCTGCGAGTAAAGCATGCGCCAAGGAACGATCTTTATTCCCCGGAAGTGGACTAATTGACCGGTTGTACGGGAGTGGGCTTTCTCACCGCCGTCCCTTGTCGCCGAACCGGGCGGATACTGTGAGCGATCCAGTGCAAGCGACCCACGAGTCGCGCACTGTGTGAGCGACTGACTGAGGGTCTTTGGGGGCTCGAGGCCGCGTGGCCCCGACGGAGGACAAAACGACCGTGGACACGCAAGGCCGTGGGTGGGCGGACACCGACATCCTGCTGCACGTCGCCGAGGACCGGACGAACGCGACCGCGCTGAGCATCCCCCGGGACCTCATCGCCGATGTGCCGGATCGTCCGACCAAGCAGCCGGACGGCTCCATCAAGACCATCCCGGGCACGGACAACATCCGTTTCAACGCCAGCCTCGGCCGCGACCCGGGCCGCACGGTCGAGCAGCTCACCGGGGGAATCAAGGTCGACCACTTCATGATGGCCGACTTCAACGCCGTGAAGACGCTGACGACGGCGGTAGGCGGCGTCGAAGTGCGCCTCAACCACGCGGTGCACGACAAGGAGGCGCACCTCCAGTTACCCGCGGGTCCGTCCAAGATCGAGGGCGAGAAGACGCTGGCCTTCGTCCGCACCCGGTACAGCCGGGGCAACCACGGCGACCTCGACGGCATCAAGGTCCAGCAGCAGTTCCTCAGTTCGCTGTTCCGCAAGATGAAGTCCGACTCGACGCTCAGCGATACGAGCAAGCTCCTGGACCTGGCGGAGGCGGCGACCGAGACGCTCACGATCGACAGGGGAAGCGGCAGCATCAGCAGGCTCAAGGACGTGGCCATGGAGCTGAAGAAGGTGCCGCCGAATCACATCTCCTTCGTCACCATGCCTGTCCTGGACAACCCCGCTGACGGCAAGTGCCTCAAGGCGGTCATCGAGAACGAGGCGCCCGCTCAGCAGGTCTTCGCCATGATCAAGGGTGATGCCTCCTTGACCGAGGTGAAGAAGAAGGCGAAGGCGGACGCCAAGCTCAAGGGCCCCCGCTCCGCCGCCGCCGATGTCCGGGTCGGCATCTACAACGCGGGCGCGCCCGACGGTTCCGCCCAGACGACCCTTGCCTGGCTGCAGAACCAGAAGGGCGTGCCCAAGTCCACTCAGCTCGGCAACACCGGCGCGAAACAGCAGAGGACGACCCTGGAGTACGCTCCTGACCAGGCCGACCAGGCGCGCGAACCGGCCGACATCATGGGGCTTCCGGCGTCGGCCCTGAAGCCGGGCAAGAGCGAGTCCAACTCGCAGGGGCTGCCGGCGATCGTGCTGACGCTCGCTGAGGACTTCAAGGGTGCGGGCGTACCGCCCACCACTCGGACCAAGGCACCGGCCGGCGTTCCGCAGTCGACAGCCAACGAGGTCAAGTGTGCCTCGTGACCTCAGGGGTCGATTCTGCATCTCACTGAGTGGAGGAGCACGGCAACGCCACGAAACGTGCTGTGGCCGAGACTTCGCCCGGCCTGTGCCCAGGCTTTCCCAGGCACACGGTCGACAGGAAGGCGACATGGTTGCCCCGGTCCGTACAAGGACGTGTACCGGGACGCGAAACGAAGCCGCGGTGAGGATGCCGGGGGCGGGAGGGGCAGGAGAATGACGCGAAGCAGCGTGCGCAGAGAAGGGGCTCTGCCGCGCACTCGGCGCGGCGACGGACCTGGTGGGGCGGGCGAGGCGCAAGGCACGGGTAGCGGACGGCACAAGGAGGGCGCACAGGTGCAGTCCGGCGGCCGCGGGCGGCAGGGCGGCAGCCGGAGGCGCGGAGCGGAGCCGAGACCCCCGCGCCCGAAACGGCGGATACTGCGCTGGTCGGCGATGACGTTGACGGTTGTGATACTGGGCACCGCCGGAGCGGGTTACCTCTACTACGAGCACCTCAACAGCAACATCAAGAAAGACAAGCTGAACCTCGGCGACAACGCCGCGCCCAAGGCGACTGCGAACGCCGCCGGTCAGACGCCGCTGAACATCCTGATGATCGGCTCGGACAGCCGGAACACCGCGGAGGACCTCAAGCTGGGCGGGTCCAAGGGTGACGTGGGCCGCCCACCGCTCGCGGATGTGCAGATGCTGGTGCACGTCTCGGCCGACCGCAGCAACATGTCCGTGGTCAGCCTCCCGCGCGACACCATGATCCCCATCCCCAAGTGCACCGACCCGCACACCAACAAGGTGTACGAGGCGCTCTCCCTGTCCATGGCGAACGAATCGCTGGGCCGCGGCGGCCCGGGCTGCACGGTCGCCACCTGGGAGAAGCTCACCAACATCCACATCGACCACTTCATGATGGTCGACTTCTCCGGGGTTGTGTCGATGGCGGACGCCATCGGCGGCGTCCCGGTCTGCGTACGGCAGAACGTCTACTCGCACACCTCGGAAGGCCACGGCTCGGGCCTGAAGCTGAAGGCGGGCACCACGTCCGTCAAGGGAGAGCAGGCCTTGCAGTGGCTGCGCACCCGCTACGGCTTCGAGGACGGCACCGACCTCGGCCGTACCCACGCCCAGCACATGTACATGAACTCGATGGTGCGGCAGTTGCGCAAGAACGCGACGCTGAGCAACCCCGACGAGATGCGCAAGCTGGCGGAGACCGCGACGAACGCGCTCACGGTCGACGAGGGACTGGGGACGGTCAAGAAGCTGTACGACCTGTCCGAAGAGTTCAAGAAGGTGCCCACCAAGCGCATCACGATGACGACGCTGCCCACGGCGCAGTGGTCGCAGGACCACAACCGGCTGGTGCCCATGGCCGGAGACGCCGACCAGCTCATCTCGATGGTCCGCGACGACACTCCGCTGGACGGCCACGGTGTGAAGAAGAAGACCGAGCAGGCGTCCAAGGACCCGGCGGCACCGGACGGACAGATCGCGGTGCAGGTCCGCAACGGAACCGGCGTGAACGGCGAGGCACCGACGCCCCAGCGAGCCGGCACGGTCGTACAGGCCCTGCAGGGCAAGGGGTTCACCCGGGCCACCAAGGACACCGTGCTCACCCCGGAGGCCAAGACCGTGATCCTCTACCCCAGCGCGGATCTGGAGGGTGACGCCCAGGCGGCGGCCAAGGCACTCGGGGTACCGCTCGGCTCGGTGCGCAAGTCGACCGATGTCTCGGGAGTCACACTGATCGTGGGCGCGGACTGGCGTACCGGGAACGCCTATCCGGCATCCGCGCAGCCGACGAAGGCGCCCCAGTCGGCGGCCGTGCTGAACGGTGACAAGAAGGACGCGTGCATGGAGATCCAGAAGGGGTTCACCTGGGGGTGAGCGTGGCTCGCTGACCGCGTCGGCGGTCGGCGCGCGTACGACGACGGGGCCGCAGCTCTGCGAAGAGCTGCGGCCCCGTTCGGCGCGTGCCGGTGATCAGCGCGCGTGGGCGATCAGTACGCGGCCGTCCGAGTCTGGATCTCGCCGCTGACGATGTCGATGTATCCCTTCGCGAAGGACGTCATGCCCTTGTCGTACACCTGCGGGGTGTAGCACTGGCTCTGCCCCTGGCTGATGGTGCAGCTGTACGAGCGTCCGTCGTCGTTGCGGGTGACGGTCGCGGCGGCGCAGGCGTAACCGGCAGAAGCGTTTCCGCACGCGAACTGGGTGTAGTTGAGCGTGAGCCGGGCCCAGGCGGTGTGACACTTCAGGCTGTAGCGCAGCTCAATGGTGCCTTGCGTGCCGCCGGCGTTCTTCATGGGCGCGGACGCGACCGTGGTCCCGTCGTCGGCACAGCCGGTGGACGCCGGGCTGGTGCCGTCGTTGGTGTACGCCTGCGCGGCTCCGGTCGCGGCGATCACCGACAGGGCGACGCCTCCGGCCAGCACGCCGACGCGAGCGAGAGTTCTCTTCTTCAGGTTCATTTCTACCCCCTGGGCATGACAGTTCGCTGACGGTGCGTCAAGCGCATGTCAGCTAACCGATGTTGATGAAAATTGGTCGAGTCGAGAGTGGTGACGATCAGCTGCAGTGGTCGTGCCACGTGATGTCGGTGACACCGGAGCTGTAGGCGACATAGCCGCCCCAGTCGATGCAGTGATGCGCGGCGTAGACGTACCGCGGACCGGCGTAGTACCGGTACTGGCCCGAGTCCTCGTTCCAGCTGCCCCCGGAGACCTCGATCTCGGCGTTGACCCACTGCGTCGTACCGGTGTTGTTCATCGTGACGACGCAGTTGTAGCCGTTGGAGCTGTTGTAGGTGAGGTACGTGGTACCGGCACCCTCAAAGCCCACGCTCATGGAGTCGATGACGCCGTAGCCGCTGCCGCAGGCGCCGTTGTAACCGGCGGCCTGCGCCGGAGCCGCGGCGAGGACCAGGGCCCCGGCAGTAAGCGACAGCGCCGCCACACATCCCGCCAGTCTCCTGCGCACGGACACCATCATCGTGAATCCCCCCATAAGGCTCGCCCGATCGATCATTTGGTCGACTGACAGATCATGACCGAAGGATTCTTGTCATGGCAAGGGCAAGGGGCGCTCACGCGCACCACAACTCCCCTTCACAAATAAGTAGATTGACGGAACATCAACAGGCGTGTTCGAATTTGGCGTCAACTCGGGTTGCCGTTACTTCACATGATCACGACATCAAGGGAGTCCTTGTGCGCATCCAGGCCAAGCTCTTCACCGCCACCGTCGCCGGTGCCGCGGTGCTCGGTCTCGCCATGCCCGCGCAGGCGGTCAACCACCACTCCACCGGCAACGCCACGGGCCGGTGCGGCAACTCCGTGCTCGGCGGCGGCAACTACCAGCCGCTGTGCCTCTTCTACGTTCACGACGGCTCCGGCGCGATCTGGGGCAAGGACGGCAGCGTCTCCAACCTGGCCGGCTACACCTTCAAGAGCGGCTCGGGCACCGGCTCCGGCCAGGTCGTGAAGAACAACGCGACCGCCATGGAGTCCGAGTACTTCGAGAACCGCGGTGGCACCGTCTGGGTCAACAGTGGGTACGGCGGCAACTACGACTGGTCGTACGACGGCGAGGGCGGCGCGCTCGGCTACACCTGGAACAACAACGCCTCCACCCAGGTCGGCATCGGCGTCGGCTGACCTGCCCGACCGCTGAAGGCTGCCTGATCTTCCCCACTTCCTCGCTGCCGTTCCGGTTCCGGAACGGCAGCGAGGCTCTTTGACGTGAGACACACATGACGATTACCTCTGGCCGGGCAGGCGCCGGACTGATCTGCGCCGTCGCTGCCGTCGGCCTCCTCGCGGGCTGTTCGAACGGACCCGGCGGCACTTCGTCGCAGGGGGAGAAGCAGCCGAAGCCGACCGTCTCCAAGATCCCCGGCGTCACCTCGATCACGAAGCTCACCGACACCGCGGACCTCGCGCTGCCCGTCGACACCTACATGCCGACAGGGCACGCCCTGCTGCAGACGACCGACGCCATGACGACGCTGGAGCAGCGCTGCGTCAGTCGGTTCGGACTCAGGTACACCCCCACCGAGGCGCAGCTGCCGAACTTCAGCAAGAACTCGCGTCGCTACGGTGTTCCCGAATCCCTGCAGGTCGCCCGGGAGTTCGGCTTCCACATGACGCAGAACGACCCGCGCAGCCTGCCCAAGCACCTGGGCACCCCGCCCTCGCCGGAGGTGCGTACGGTCCTGACCGCCACGGCCTCGCAGGGGGGGCTGGTCAGCTCCTACCACGGCATGCGCCTGCCCGACGGCGGCTGTGTCGGCGAGGCGGACCGCGCCATCACGGGCGGCGACGTGGACCAGCGCGCCGGGCACTCCCCGATGGCCGAGCAGATCCGGGCGCACTCCTTCGAGTACTCGACGCTGGACCCCCGCGTCATCGCGGCCCAGACGGCGTGGAAGAAGTGCATGAGCGCCCAGGGGTACACGAACTACAAGAAGACGTTCGACGCATCGGGTGACGAGCGCTGGAACGCTGCGGCGGCGACGTCGCAGGAAATCGCCGTCGCGGTGGCGGACTGGCAGTGCGCCAAGCAGGTCAACCTCGTCGGCATCTGGTTCGCCGTGGAGAGCGCCTACCAGAACGACCAGATCGACAAGCACGCGGAAGAGCTGCAGCAGGCCCGGGAGGGACTGCTGCAGCAGTCGAAGCGCGTCGCGACCGTGCTGGCCGGCGGCAAGCTGTCCGGTTCCTGACCGGGCGTGGCGGAAGAGAACCGATGGCAGATCTGATGAAGAGCGCGGACGCCGCCCCGTGGCAGACCGCGCCGGAACCCGGCCCCACGGCGGGCGGCGACCGTACCGCCCGTACCTCCGCCCTGGCCCGTCGCCGTCGTGGAGTGCTCGCGGTGGCGTCGGCGGCCGCGCTGCTGTCCCTCGGCGGCCTCGGCGGGGCGATGCTGGTGAAGTCCCCGGCCCAGGCGGCGGCGGACACCCGGGCCCCCAAGGCCAGTGTCATCACCGCGTCCGTCGGCTCCGAGCGGCTGGCCCGCACGGTGGTGCTGCGCGGCGACGTGACCAGCGGCGCCACCCTGTCCATCACGCCCACCGAGGTGGCGGACAGCCGCGCCCTGGGCGGCGGGACCAACCCGGGCGGCTCCTCGCCGGTGCTCACCCGGAAGCTGGCGCACGTCGGCGACACGGTCAAGGCGGCCGAGCCGCTGGTGGAGTTCTCCGGCCGCCCGGTCTACGTCCTGCCCGGCCGGATCCCGGCCTACCGCGACATGCTCCCCGGCGAGTCCGGGGACGACATCGCCCAGCTGCAGGGTGCCCTGGCCAAGCTCGGCCTGTACCACGGTGGCGACAAGCACGGCTACTTCGACACGGCGACCAAGAAGGCCGTCGTGGCGCTGTACCACCGCCTGGGCTACCCGGTGCCGGTCACCGGGGGCTCCGCCGGGAAGGGCGGCGGGTCCAAGGCCGCGGGCGAGCCGTTCGTTCCCTCCTCCGAGATGGCGTTCGCCTCCTCGGTGCCGGTCAGGGTCGTCGGCCTGCCGGCGGCCGTGGGCGACAAGGTGTCCGGCCCGGTGGTCTCCCTGGCCACCGGCGGCCTGAAGCTCACCGGGTACCTGGACCCCTCGTACCAGGGCCTGGTCAAGGAGGGCATGAAGGTCCGGATCACCTCCGAGACCCTCGGCCTGACCGCCTCCGCCGGCGTGTCCTCGGTGGGCGAGCTGGTCACCCCCGGCGACAAGACCGGCTCCCAGACCTCCGGCGACAACGCGTCGGCCCAGGACGGGAACGGTCCGGCCAACGGCGGGGTCCCCTACCTGCCGGTCCAGGTGACGCGCATCGGCACGTGGGACAACCGGCTCGACGGCCAGAACGTACGGATGACCATCACGGCCGCCGCCACGACCGGCGCGGTCCTCACCGTCCCCGAGGCGGCGATCAACGCCGGTGCCGACGCCCGGACCAGCGTCACGGTGGTGGCCCCGGACGGCTCCCAGCACCGGGTGCGGGTCACGGTGGGCGTATCGGCGGACGGAAAGGTGCAGGTCACACCGGCCGGTACGGCACGGCTGCGGGCCGGCGACCGCGTGGTGGTCGGCCAGTGAGCGAGCCCACCCCGTCCGCTCCCGTGATCCGGCTGCGGGGCGTCGCCAAGACGTACCCGGGCGCCGTCGCGGTCCACGCCCTGCACCCCACCGACCTCGACGTCGAGCGCGGCGACTTCGTGGCCGTGGTCGGACCCTCGGGTTCGGGCAAGTCCACCCTGCTCAACCTGATCGGCATGCTGGACCGACCGTCCGCGGGCCGCTACGACTTCGCCGGCACCGACGTCTCCTCCCTCCGGGAACGGGAGCGGACGGCCCTGCGCGGCCGCAGGGTCGGCTTCGTCTTCCAGTCCTTCCACCTCCTCTCCCACCGCACGGCCACGGAGAACGTCGCCCTGGCCCAGCTGTACGTCACCACGGACCGGGGCGCCCGCGACGACCGGGCGGTACGGGCCCTGCGCACCGTGGGACTCGGCCACCGGCTCGACGCGCTGCCGCCCACCATGTCCGGCGGCGAGCGCCAACGCGTCGCGATCGCCCGCGCGTTGGTCAACCGTCCCGAACTGATCCTCTGCGACGAGCCCACCGGCAACCTGGACTCCGCGACCTCGGCGCACGTCATGAACCTGCTCGAAGAACTCCACTCGGCGGGACTCACCGTGGTGGTCATCACCCACGACCCCGCCGTGGCCGAACGCGCCCGGCGCGTACTGACCATCCGCGACGGCCGCATCCTCACCGACACCGAACGGCGGTCGGCCGCGTGAGAGCCAGCCGCGTGCGAACCGCGCTCCGCCGTGACCGGAACCCGTCCCCGGCACCCCCGTCACGCCTCCTCATCCGGGACATGTTCGCCGAGTCCCTGGCCGGCCTGGTCCAGCGGCCGGGCCGTTCCGTGCTCACCATGCTGGGCACGGTGCTCGGAGTGGGCGCCTTCGTCGCCGTACTCGGCCTGACCTCGACGGCGGCCGGCCAGATCAGCGCGTCGTTCAACGTGCTGCGCGCCACCACGGTGACGGTGGACGACGTGACGCCCAAGTCCGACGAGAGACCCGAGGTCCACTTCCCGAAGGACTCCGACGACCGGATCCAGCGGCTCAACGGCGTGGTGGCGGCCGGCGTCTGGTGGGGCGCCCCGCTGCACAACCCGAGGATCGGCACCCAGCCGCTCCCCCCGACCGACAACCCCACCACCGGAGTGACGGTCTTCGCGGCGTCCCCCGGGGCCCTGAAGGCGATCCAGCCGACGCTCCGGGCCGGCGCCCTCTACAACCGTTTCCACGAGCGGCGGGCCGAGCCGGTCTGCGTGCTCGGCGCGGGCGCGGCACGCGTCCTGGGCGTCACCCGGCTGGACAACCAGCCCGTGGTCTTCATCAACGACAGCGCCTACACGGTCGTGGGCATCATCTCCGACGCCCAGCGCAAGCCGGAAGCGCTGATGGGCGCGATGCTCCCGACCACGACAGCGCTCAAGGCCTTCGGCCCGCCGACCGACCAGCCCGCCGAAATGATCATCCACACCCGCATCGGCGCGGCCCGCCTCCTGGCCCATCAGGCCCCGATCGCCCTGCTCCCCGACCACCCCCGCCTGCTGCACGCCGCCGCGCCGCCGGACCCGCACGCCCTGCGCGACTCCGTGAACACCTCCCTCTCCGGCCTGTTCCTTCTGCTGGCGGCGATCTGTCTGGTGATCGGCGCGCTGGGCATCGCCAACACCACCCTGGTGGCGATCCTGGAACGCACGGGCGAGATCGGCCTGCGCCGCTCACTGGGCGCCCGCCCCCGGCACATCGCGGCCCAGTTCCTGACGGAGTCCACCACCCTGGGCACGCTCGGCGGCCTGATCGGCACGGCGATCGGCGTCTGCACGGTGGTCGTGGTCGCCCTGATCCAGGACTGGACGGCCATCGTCGACCCCCTGACCGTCCTCCCGGCCCCGCTCGTCGGCTCCGTCGTGGGTCTGCTGGCCGGCCTCTACCCCGCGCTGCGGGCCGCCCGCATCGAACCACTGGAAGCCCTGCGACAGTGACCGCCGTCGAGGCGGCCCGGGCGCAGTCCTCGACCCCTCTGCCGCCCGCTTCTGTCTCTGGCGGAGCGCGGCGTGCATCTGCCCGCAGCGGGCCGTGCCTGCGGGTCTGGTGCGTCGCCGGTCGACCGCTCAGGCTCTGGTTCGGCGGTCGCGCCGCACTCGACGAACGCCCTCGCCCAGTCGTCCGGCGAAGACCGCCGACGAGATACTCGACAGCGGCGACAGGCCTCTGCGCACATGTCGCAGGCCGCTGGAGGTATATGCACGTCGCCCTCCGCCCAGAGGAGGACGGAGGGCGACGGGACGCCAGGAATCAGATTCCGCTTACGGCAGGTTCCTTGCCATCACTATCCGCTGGACCTGGTTCGTGCCTTCATAAATCTGGGTGATCTTGGCGTCGCGCATCATGCGCTCCACCGGGTAGTCCCGCGTGTAGCCGTAGCCCCCGAGGAGCTGGACCGCGTCGACGGTGACCTCCATCGCCACGTCCGAGGCGAAGCACTTGGCCGCCGCGCCCTGGAAGGTCAGGTCCTTGTCGCCGCGCTCCGACTTGGCCGCCGCCGCGTACGTCAGCTGGCGGGCGGCCTCGATCTTCATGGCCATGTCGGCGAGCATGAACTGGATGCCCTGGAAGTCGGCGATCGGCTTGCCGAACTGCTTGCGCTCCTGGACATAGCCCTTGGCGTAGTCGAGGGCGCCCTGCGCGATGCCGAGCGCCTGCGCGGCGATCGTGATGCGGGTGTGGTCCAGGGTCTTCATGGCCGTGGCGAAGCCGGTGCCCTCCTCGCCGATCATGCGGTCGGCCGGGATGCGGACGTTGTCGAGGTAGACCTCGCGCGTCGGGGAGCCCTTGATGCCGAGCTTCTTCTCGGGGGCACCGAAGGAGACGCCCTCGTCCGACTTCTCGACGACGAAGGCCGAGATGCCCTTCGAGCGCTTGGTGGGGTCGGTGACCGCCATCACCGTGTAGTACTCGGACTCGCCCGCGTTGGTGATCCAGCGCTTCACACCGTTGAGGACGTAGTCGTCGCCGTCACGGACGGCCTTCGTCTTCATGCCCGCGGCGTCCGAGCCCGCGTCCGGCTCCGAGAGGCAGTACGAGAACATCCCGTCACCCTTGGCGAGGGGGGTCAGGTACTTGTGCTTCAGGGTCTCGGAACCGGAGAGGATCACCGGGAGCGAGCCCAGCTTGTTCACGGCCGGGATCAGGGAGGAGCTGGCACACACACGCGCCACCTCCTCGATCACGATCACCGTGGCGAGCGCGTCGGCGCCCGCGCCGCCGTACGTCTCCGGTACGTGCACGGCGTGCAGATCGGAGGAGACCAGGGCGTCCAGGGCCTCCTGCGGGAAACGGGCTTCCTCGTCCACCACGGCCGCGTACGGCGCGATCTTCGCCTCGGCCAGCGAGCGGATCGCGTCACGGAGCATGTCGTGCTCCTCGGACGGGCGGTACAGGTCGAAATCAGCCGATCCGGCCAAGGTCTCTCACGCTCCAAAGACGCTAATTACCGTTAAGTAACCCAAATTTTAGGGGTCCGCCCACGGGAGGGATACGTGAGCTTGGCGACAGGAGGGAACCTGCCCGATGAGGGGCCCGAACATGCCCCGACTATGCTCGGGCAGCGCACTGAAGCCATTCATCCCAGGAGCACCCATGGCCCTCAAGATCACCGTGATCGGCACCGGCTATCTCGGCGCCACCCACGCCGCGGCCATGGCCGAGCTCGGGTTCGAGGTGCTGGGGCTCGATGTCGTCCCCGAGAAGATCGAGATGCTGCAGCGGGGCGAGGTCCCGATGTACGAGCCTGGGCTCGAGGAGCTGCTGCGCAAGCACGTGGCGGGCATCGAGGGATCCACCGGCCGGCTGCGCTTCACCATGGACTGGGCCGAGGTCGGCGAGTTCGGCGACGTCCACTTCGTCTGCGTGAACACGCCACAGAAGCACGGGGATTACGCGTGCGACATGTCGTACGTCGACGCCGCCTTCGAGACGCTCGCCCCGCACCTGAAGGGGCCCGCCCTCGTCGTCGGCAAGTCCACCGTGCCGGTGGGCTCCGCGGAGCGGCTGGCGCGCACGCTCGCCGAGCTCTCCCCCGCCGGTGAGGACGCCGAGCTCGCCTGGAACCCGGAGTTCCTGCGCGAGGGCTTCGCCGTCCAGGACACGCTGCACCCCGACCGTCTCGTGGCCGGCGTGCGCAGCGAGCGGGCCGAGAAGATCCTGCGCGAGGTGTACGCGACGCCCGTCTCCGAGGGCTCACCCTTCGTCGTCACCGACTTCCCGACCGCCGAGCTGGTGAAGACCTCCGCGAACTCCTTCCTGGCGACCAAGATCTCCTTCATCAACGCCATGGCCGAGGTCTGCGAGGCCGCCGGCGGCGATGTCGCCCTGCTGGCCGAGGCCATCGGGCACGACGAGCGGATCGGGAAGAAGTTCCTGCGGGCCGGGATCGGATTCGGCGGCGGCTGTCTGCCGAAGGACATCCGCGCCTTCATGGCCCGGGCCGGTGAGCTCGGCGCGGACCAGGCGCTGACCTTCCTGCGCGAGATCGACTCCATCAACATGCGCCGGCGCGGCCAGATGGTGGAGATGGCCCGGGAGGCGCTGGGCGGCGGATCCTTCCTCGGCAAGCGGGTCGCCGTGCTCGGCGCGACCTTCAAGCCCGACTCGGACGACGTCCGGGACTCGCCCGCGCTGAACGTCGCCGGGCAGATCCACCTCCAGGGCGGCCAGGTCACCGTCTACGACCCGAAGGGCATGGCGAACGCCAAGCGGCTCTTCCCGACGCTCGGGTACGCCGACACCGCGGTCGAGGCCGTGCGCGGCGCCGACGTCGTCCTGCACCTGACCGAGTGGCGGGAGTTCCGCGAGCTGGACCCGGCGGTGCTGGGCGAGGCTGCCTCGGCCCGGGTTCTCCTGGACGGCCGCAACGCGCTCGACCCCGAGGTGTGGCGCCGGGCCGGATGGACGTACCGGGCGATGGGCCGCCCGACGGCCTAGGCCCTGTCGTCAAATTCCCGTCTGCCCCGCGACGCCATGCACGCACTCTCACCGCGCCAGGCACAGACCCGAGTACGTCCAGTACGAGGG